>JACDFK010000118.1 GCA_013815795.1 Candidatus Babelota bacterium
TCAAGGCAATCCACTTTTCATACTTCCCGTTTCTGCACTCTTTATCTATTTTGGGCTGTCTATGTTTGATATCGTACAGATACCGATTCCTCGGTTTCTTCAGCCCAAAACCGGGAAAGTGCAAGGTGGATCCTTTCTTTCTGCCTACCTTTTTGGAGCGGTAAGCGGCACAATTGCCTCACCCTGCCTCTCACCTGGTCTTATTTTAATACTCCATTACGTAGCAAGCATCGCATCACAATCATTTATGGGCTATCTTGAAGGGTTTGGTCTTCTCTTTATTTTTGGTATTGGTTCAAGCCTGCCCCTTTTAATTATTGGGACATTCTCAGGATCGCTTAAGATGCTACCAAAGTCAGGCTTATGGATGGTGGAAATTAAAAAACTTATTGGTATAATGCTTATTGCAATGGCTCTCTACCATCTTTCTCACCTGGAAAGATATGTTCCGTGGTATATATTTGTGTGGATCATCGTTGCAACGTTTATTACCTTAGGAATCTACTATTTTGTAAGTGCATCAAAAAGCAGTACCACGGGGATGAGCCGCTACAGAAACCTGATGGGAGTAGTTCTCTTTATTGCTGCAGGTCTTATTGCGCTCCAAGGTCAAAAAGCTTTGTATGACCACCTGTACCCTTCAGTAAAGAAAAGCATCTGGAGTCATGACTATCAAAAGGCTCTTACGCAAGCACAGCAAGAACATAGACTTCTGTTTATAGACATTGGAGCAACCTACTGTCCAGCTTGTAAAACACTCGATTCCCAAATCTTTTCTCAACAGCCTATCTTACATGCCCTACAAGATTTTATTTCGCTTAAAATAGAGTCAGATGTACACACTACCTCTTATGAAGCACTCAAAGCTGATTATGGCTCCTTTATACAAGGATTTCCTACCTTTTTAATTGTCGATCCAACTACTAAAGAGGTCATTAAAAAATGGAGTGTAGAGATTAATCAGTTAAGTCTTGTTCAAATACAGGCTGAGCTTCAAGCGCTCGCTCGTACGTACTCTAGCAAAAAATCAGTTTAAAAGTTTTCATGGCCCGACGGTACTTTACAGTATTGTCGGGCCGTGAAAACTTTTATGAAAAATAAAGAAACCGATACGTTCGAGATACACTAAGCAAAAAAATCCGCTAGAGAAGCTTAAACGTGTGCCCTTATCCTATTCTTATGACCTTTTTTGTAAACTCTACGCATTACGCGCAAAGCATGCGAGAGTAACAAAAGATTTCAAGAGAACAGCATGCAATGAATACTAAAAGGGTAAAGAAAAAGGGAGCATCAAAACTCCCCTCTTTTTAGCTACTTTAATTATCGTTTTTGCCTTTGTGTATCGAATCGAGGCGCTCTTTTGCTCTTCTTATCTCTCGAACCATTTTGTCCGTTACACGATCAATCTCTTGATACATTTCAGGTCCTTCGTGGCTCGCGATAAGATTATATTCAGGGGTTTTTAAAGATAACGTAACCTTATGATGGCTGTGTACTGCAGCATTTTCAAGTACAAGATCAATAACAATAGGAGTACGTTGAGGATCTAACAGCTTCTCAACTTTTTCTAAATGTTTGTTTGCAAATTCTTCAAGCACTGGTGTACTTTCCATACCCTTATATACAATACGTTTTTGCATAATAAACCTCTCCTTAGCTTTTAGATCCTTTAATACCAAACTTTACCGGCACTTACTCAGTATCCTATAAATCTTTTTTAAACAGCAACAAATTATGTATTTTGCGCTTCTACAGTCTTATTAAATCAGACTAAGTTGCTTAAAATAGACACACTGTTTTTTTACATTCTCTCAAGCTATATCTTAACCACAAAATTTATAGGGCACGACAGATACAATGATTACTGCTTTAATAAGCATATATAAACACCTACAGCCGCCTTTCTCTGTGATCTATGTAAAACTCACGTTTTTAGTTTTTATTATTTCTGAAACAATACTATCTCAGGTACAGTCAATTCTCTACTAGATGAGGGACTCTGTTTAATCGTATGATAAAAAAGCTGTTTCTAAATGATAAACTTAATGGATTTTTATAAATTCTTTTGTTGATGAAAACGATTTTTCAATAAGTCGCCACGGTGAAAATTTATTAGATAGTGTATCTTCACCTTCAAAACTATTTTGTTCCCAGACTTTAAACACCGGAACTACACACCCTCGATCTTCTCTCATCTTACACGAGACACTCAATACGAGACTCTTCTTTTTTACATAAGTATACATGTCGAAATGGCCTTTAAACTCTTGTCCTCTATCATTGAACTTCGATAATGATAAGAAGAATAACACTTATAACGCTTCTGAAATTCCTAAAAGGCTTACTTCAGCACTTAAAACTATTAATAATGTATTCCAAGCTTCATTAATAAGCAAGAAAATAATAATAAAATCTTTAATACTTACCATGATTCAGACACTAAGAATAACTGATAAAGTCCTCCTGTAAGGAGCTTTCGTTAGTATTAAAAATTGCAATAATTTATCCACAAACTTTTTAAAAAATGTAGGTCCCTGTTTCTTTCTGTGCCTTTATTTCTTCGTTCATTGTAAATCTTTTGCTTTGGAAACCCTTTTCTTTAGGAAGGGGAGGAAAAAGCCCTGACGTAGCCACCAAAAATGAACTTAGGATGCGTGTAGCACATGATAACGCCTGCCTGTCTTTACACCACATTTTACAGAGAAGTCCATTACAGTGCATACTCTCTATCGAGACCTATAGAGAAAGCTTATGCACCAGGATTACTATGCAAAACCTGACTGCTTCAATAAATTAGTTACAACAGCTCAAGAAAGTCCACTTTTGAGTGCAGTGCAAAGGGAGTCTGCACGTGTATGCAACACTATTGTTCTTGTTGCTCATAAGAATAACTGTTGAAATCATGTTAAACTCCCTCGTCTTGCCTATTACCCTATTTGTGAATAACTAAACTTGGCTCTCAGATCGTATGTAACGCACTCAAGGCTGTATGTAATGCCTTTAAATCAATGAAATCTAAAAAAGCTAAAGGACTTCCTGTAAGCAGATTTAAACCTACTTCTAGTGTCCATTACGATAAAAGGACGTATAGGTTTAAAGAGGGGGCTCTTTCTTTGTATACGCTTTCTGGGCGTAGTGTACTGCGTAGAGCTTTAGGAAAGCCTCAAAAGGAAGCTCAACTGGTCTCTAGAAATAAAAAATGGTTCTTCAATCTTGTTTTTGATATACCCGACGTACCGCTTAGTACGTCATCGGGCGACGTATTAGGAGTAGATCTTGGCGAGAATGTAGTAGCAGCTACCTATTTAGGAAAACTCTACGCAGGGAGGCAGTTAAGACATAAGCGAGATTGTGCAGTAGCACAGCGCAGGCGTTTGCAACGCAAAGGTACCAAGAGCTCAAAGCGAAAGCTCAAGAAAACC
>JACDFK010000052.1 GCA_013815795.1 Candidatus Babelota bacterium
GCGGTAATCCCAATAGCGGTTTTTAAGTTATGGTTTTCATCATCCGGTAGCGTTTTGTAATGCAAATTTCCAGAGTGAAAGTTACGTATGTTAGCTTCATTGTATACATACTCAGTAAGAGGAGATTGAGAAGAACTATTTGTTTCCTTAAAGCTTTTAAGGAAATCTGTCTGATGAAAAATAAGAAAAGCCGTTTTAGTAGAAGCTAAGCTTAAATGGTTAAGGCAGTCGTTGAGTAGTTTAATCTCTAGTGTATTTTTGTCCGTTTCTGAATTGCCAAAAATTCCTAGTATGTAGATTTCTTGCTGTGCTTTTGTGAGGGAAGTTAAAGAAAAAATTTCAGAACTTTCTAACTCGACTAGAGTACACGAGAGTATGAGTAGGAAAAATAGAAACTTAAAAGACGAAAGTGTTTTCATGATATGCCTGGGTTAATATTTTTATTAGTATGTAATGCTTAATAGGTTATTATTTTCAAGTAATTCTGTCAATACGCATAAGTACGAGTATCGTTATAAAATAGTGTATACGGTGGCCGGATGGACGAAGGAGAGGTTCCTTACGTCAATTGGTCAAACCATTCAACGTATATACACGTATAAGCGAGCTTTTGTTAATTATCCTTTTACAAAAACAAAATGTCCCGGGGCCGGCCGCACTAGAGTTATCATTTTCCTTGCGCTATTAGATATTCAAGATGTTCAATAACCTTTTTATATTCATCCGTATCACAGTACTCTTTAAGAAAATCAAAGAGTATTTTCCTTAAGGAGGTGCTTATATAGGTGTCATTTTGATTAGCATCATATGATTTAAAGCATCTATGGATACACACCCATGAATCAGAGGTAAAGCTATACTGAAAAAACCCTACTTTTTTTGTTCCTTGATCATCCGTTATCTCTCCGGGAATACTTACTTGCATAAGATTATTGAATCTCTCTGCAATTCCGTAGCTGGGCAAACAGGTATCTACAAGCCGAGTAAACAGATGGTGAAGATCTAATTTTTCTGTAATAGAATCATCATAATTAGTATCTTTACATTCAAGAGCCAGACAACCAAAGGAGTTGAGCTTTATAACCGGGTTCTGATCTTGAAGTATATCCGCAAGGGCCAAAAGGGTTTTTATTCGATGCGATTCAACGGTTTTTTTACACTGTTTCCAGACTTTTTGAGCTTTTTGTAGCTCTTGAGTTACAAATTTTCGTGCTTTGAAAAGTGAGATGGTATAAGGCTTACATCCCGCAAAAGATGATTTTAGGGTTCGTATTACTTTTTTCTGTCTTCGTGTAACTGTTTCAAAATCTGTTTCCTCACAAGAGTTTATTGTATGTAAAGGGTTTAAAAGTGAGGTCTCCTGTATAAAAGAACCTTCTTCTACGTTTTCCTCTAAACTTTTTTCATCTTCTAGGGTTTTATCAATCAAGGAAGGTAAAATGACTCTATCTTTTTTATTTTTTTTAGAGGTGAATGGATTCTCGGCGTATCCAATAAATTGTAAGATTTTTGTTAAATCTTGATGAGGATGGGTAACTGCAAGAAGATCATTAATAGATTCGATAGGAAGCCCTACGCGCTTATTGATCTGCTCAATAAGATCATTATATAAGAATAGAATAGAAATATCCTTTGTAGTGACTCCAAGATTAAGAAACTTTTTTATATTGGTAAAGGCCACTTTTTGAAGAGTAGTACATGAACCTTTTTGATCAAACAGTGTATGATGCTCGCCTAGTAGATCGCTATATTTTTTATATAAAGAATCTTTAAGGAGAGCTTGAAGATAGTTGTGCTTCGTTATTTTATAGGCGCTTAAAAACAGCGTAAGGTCGGGCATCCTAATCCCCCAGTGCTGCGCTAATTGAAGCGTTTCTCCCCAGGGGGTTTGTGGATCCTTCGCTGTAGTTTCAATTAATTTTAACGCGTTAATGATACTAGAAAGAGGGAGTTGATACACTATACCGTATTCTTGGGTAATCGATGGCATAAGAAGTGCTGCTCGTAGATAAGATAAAGCGCCAAACTGTTTGAGTATAAGTTTTTCTTCTTGAGAGAGGACATGGTTTTCGTTGAGTAAAAGAGATAATTTATGAGAAGTTTTTTCTTCTTGAAAGAGTTTATTAAGCATGCAGGTAAGAGAACAGTAGACACCTATTTCTGTTGTGGCACAAGCATTATACGTTTCTAATGTTTGATTACACATATGACAGACTTTTAAAACATAATCATTGAAAGGTTTTTCAGAAAAGCAATTTAAATCAGGATTGAAGAAGGTAAAATAGGTGCTACTTTCATGGTGGTTTAGTGGAAGAGTGTCAGCTAATGGAGAGGTAGCATTCGTCAGTAAGAGAAAGAAATCGGCTAGTTCTTCATCAGTAAAGACATTTTTTTCAATAGTTAAAATTTGTGTTTCTTGTACCGACTGTAAATATCCTTTATTACTGCTTTTAAATCCTATTTCTTCTAAATAGTTTATAAAATCTTTGGTGATACTAAAGTGATAGCAAAAAATGATTTTATCATATACTGCCAAAGCTTTAAGAAATAGGGACATATCGTCAAATAGTGTACAGATAGCAAGAGGGTTTAATACCATACGTTCAAACTCTTCAATTCCCGTCGTAAATGATTTTTTTTCTGAAATACTTATCAATACAACTTCCCGGAGTGTTACTGCATGTTTATAAGTTGCACTTTGTAACTTTAAATAGGCGCGTGTCTTATCTTTAGAAATAGTCCATTCCTTTTTTATAAGTGCAGTTATCGTATTATCAGGGGCGCTCATAATTTCTCTATCGCGAGATGCGAGTAAAGTAAGATAGTTTTCTATCGAGGGCCCTCTATTATTTTGTTTAAATACCGGTTTCATATGTTTATTAAACATTCCTTTGGCACTGAAGAAGATTTTTTTTACCTCTGGACGATCGTTTAAATATTGTTCAAGCTCTAGCAAAGTGTTAACTGGTAATTTAATCGGGGCTAGAGCCTGGGAGAATATCTGGGGGTTGAAAAGAGAGTAGAGTAAGGTGGAAATATGTAATTCTAACTCATAATTTTTAGCTAAAGGTTGTGTTAAATAGTCTACGTTGCCACATTGAAAATTGGTTTTGCATGCTGTTTGTACACAATAGCTATATATATTAGGTTTTGTGAATGAGTCTTTAAATTTTATAAGTATATGTTGTGGAAAAAAAAAGAGAAATGCAGTTTTGCAAGGGGCGCGGTAGAGATTTTCAAGGCTTGTTTTTAATGCTTCTACCGCTGGTTTACTTGTATCGGTGTAATATTGATCTTCTTCAAGACGTCCCAGTATATATATTTCTTTTTGTTCTTTTTTAAGGGAACTTAGAGAAACTATGTCAGAACATTTCAATGGAGTTTCAGTGCTACACACAGAAACTAGAAATAGTAAAAATGTAAGATAAAAGCGGGTTTTCACCAAGTTCTCCAAGTGATAGTGTCAGGTAGTTCAATAGCTAATAGTCTATTATTTTTATAGCAATTTGTCAAAAAGTATTATTTTATGGTATTTTTAAAAATATTCTGCTTTTTTGCGCCTTGCAATGGTAGAGAGCCATAAGATGCTCAAGATCCTCTTAGTTATAGATGCAGAATGAGCGATAGATAATTAATAAAATGTTGTATTCGATCGACATTGGCGTGAGATATTCGTCTATTTCCCTTGAGCTATAAGTTGTTCTAGATGGTTGATAACTTTTTTATATTCATTCGTATCATAGAACTCTTTAAGAAAATGAAAGAGTATTTTCCTTAAGGAGATACTTATATAGGTGTCATTTTGATTTGCATCATATTGTTTAAAGCATCGATGAATACAGATTCCTGTGTCACTGGTAAAGCTATATTGGAAAAATCCTATTTTCTTTATTCCTTGATCATCTGTTATCTCACCCGGGATGCTTACTTGAATAAGATTATCAACTATTTCAGCAATTCCGTATGAACGTAGCGAAAGGTCGACTAATCGGGTAAAAAGATGGTCAAGGTCTAACTTTTTTTTGATCGATTCATCTAAGTTTATAGTAGTACAGTCGAGAGCAAGACAACCAAAGGAGTTGAGATTTATAACGGGGTTCTGATCTTGTAGTATATCTGCAAGTGCGAAAAGGGTTTTTATTCGATGCGATTCAACGGTTTTTTTACATTGTTTCCAGACTGCTTGAGCTTTCTGTAGCTCTTGAGGTACACATTTTCGTGCTTTGAAAAGGGAAATGGTGTAAGGCTTACCTCCTGCAAAAGATGATTTCAGTGTTCGTACTACTTTTTTCTGTCTTCGTGTAACAGTTTCAAAATCTGTTTCCACAGAAGGGTTTATTGTATGTAAAGAGTTCAAAGGTGAGGATTCTTGTATAAATGAACCTTCTATGTTTTCATCTAAGCTTTCTTCATCTTCAAAGGTATCATCAATCAAGGAAGGTAAAATTACTCTATCTTTTTTATTTTTTTTGGAGGTGAACGGGTTTTCTGTATAACCAATAAATTCTAAGGCTTTGGTTAAATCTTGATGGGGATACGTAACAGCAAGTAACTCTCGAATAGATTCGACAGGAAGCCCTACTCGGTTATTGATCTGCTCAATAAGATCATTATATAAGAATAGAACTGAAATATCTTTTGTAGAGACTCCAAGAGTAAGAGCCTTTTTTATATTGGTAAAGGCCACTTTTTGAAGAGTAATACATGAATTTTTTTCATCAAACAGTGTATGATGCTCGCCTAGTAGTTCGCTATATTTTTTATATAAAGAATCTTTAAGGAGAGATTGAAGATAGTTTTGTTTCGTTATTTTATAGGCGCTTAAAAACAGAGTAAGGTCGGGCATCCTGATCCCCCAGTGCTGCGCTAATTGAAGCGTTTCTCCCCAGGGGGTTTGTGTATCCTTCGCTGTAGTTTCTATTAATTTTAACGCGTTAATGATACTAGAAAGAGTGAGTTGATACACTATACCGTATTCTTGGGTAATCGATGGCATAAGCAGTGCTGCTCGTAGATAACACAAAGCGCCAAACTGTTTGAGTATAAGTTTTTCGTCTAAAGACAGGACATGCTTTTCATCGAGTAAAAGAGATAATTTATGAGAAGTTTTTTCTTCTTGAAAGAGTTTATTAAGCATGCAGGTAAGAGAACAGTAGATCTTTTTTTCAGATTGAGCATAGACGCTGCATGCTTCTATGGAATGATTACAGACTCCACAGAGCTCTAACGAATGGTTTTTGATACTATTGTGGGATAAAGAGCCCGATTGAGGATCATAATAAGAGAGAACACTAGAGGCTTCTCTCACATCTACTAGGGGATTGCTAGGTAAATGATGTCGGTTTTGCATGATCGAAAGAAAGAAACCGACTATTTCTACGTTAGAAAAAACAGTTTTTGTATCGTTAACTGCTAAGAATTCTCGAGCTTCTGGTAGAATGCCCTGAAAATCTGCTTTAAATCCGATTTTTTCTAAAGAACGAATAAAGTCCTTTACATAATTAAATTGATAGTAAAAGAGTACCTTGTCAAAGGTCTCTAAGGTCTGAAATACTAACACACTGTTTGCAATAGTTTTAATTACACTAAGAGGTGAGTATACAACGGTCTGAAATTCCTCTATACCTACAGAAAATGACTGTTTTTTCTCAATAACATATAAGAATATTTCAATAAGTTGTAAATCTAACCGATTATTACTATGAAATTTTAAATAGAGCTGCGCCGCTTCCTTAGTGCGTGCCCATTCTTTTTTAAGAGGGGTGAATAGCGCATTATCAGGAAGAGCGGTAATCCTCTGATTATGTTTTTCTAGTAGATCGAAATATTCTTTAATAGAAGGATGTTCCTGAGGATTTTGATGAGCTATAGTAATGAATGTTTTTTTCAAAAAATCGAATGGTTCTTTTGGTTGAAAAAGAGGCTTGTTTTTATGTATATCCGCTGAAAAAAATGGTTCTAACGGGTGATGTGGGTTTTTTGGCAGCCCCAAGAGATGTCCCATTGACACCATAATACGAGGCTTAATTAAAAAATGGATCGATTCTACTACTCTTTGTAATGATTCATCTTCTTCCTGAGAGAGCGTTAGGTACTCTAGAGCTCCTGATTGGAAATTATTGGTTAATGCTTCCTGTGAGATACAGGTGTGAAAATTATAGGGAGCATCTTTTTCAATCGATTTCTTGATAGCATTTTTTGAGTCGAATAAAAGAAAAGCCGTTTTTATGTGGCCAAGGCTTACAGTGGCAAGAAGGTTTTTGTACAACGAGAATTCTGGCAACTCTTTTGTACTTGGTTTTAAGGGGTCAACTCCTATTATATAGATTTTTTTCTCATCTTTTTCTAAAGAGCTTAGAGAAATAATGTTTGATGCTTGTAGCTCAATGAGGGAAATAAAAGCCGTTATGAGAGAAATTATTGTTAACAGAGCAATTTTTTTCATGGGTATAGCCTTATAACTACGTGGGGGTTATTGTTTGAATAGTGGGTATAGGTATTACGTTATTAACTGTTTAAGATGTTCTATGATTGAAGTATAGTGAGTAGTATTGAATGAATCTAGTAGGAAATCGTGGAGAATTTTTCTTAGGTAACTACTTATATAGATTCCCTGTTGATTAGCATCATATGATTTAAAGCATCTATGGATACAGATCCAGGAATCAGAGGTAAAGCTATACTGAAAAAATCCTACCTTTTTTGTTCCTGTCTTATCGGTTAATTCTCCGGGAATACTTACTTGTATAAGATTATCGACTCTTTCTGCAATTCCGCAGACGGACAAATAGGTATCTACAAGCCGAGTAAACAGATGGTGGAGATCTAATTTTTCTGTGAGAGATTTATCATAGTTACTCTCATTACAATCAAGAGCAAGACAGCCAAAAGAGTTGAGCTTTATAACGGGATTCTGATCTTGAACTATATCTGCGAGAGCGAAAAGCGTTTTTATTCGGTGTGATTCAACAGTTTTTTTACATTCTTTCCACGCGAGCTGGGATGATTGTAGTTCTTCAGGAATATATTTACGGGCTTTAAAAAGAGAGATCGTATAAGGGCTGCATCCTGCAAAAGAGGATTTAATAGTAGGTATTACTTTTTTTTGTTTACGCTGAACGGTACTAAAACCGGTCTCGCTTTCGGCACTAGTGGTGTGTAGGAAATAATAATCAGTAGGCTTTGGGAGACAACAAGCATCTTCTTCTGAACTTTCTTCAGAGGAGATACTATGATCTGTAGAGAACGATACTATTTTTTTATTTTTTACTTTTTTTCTAAAATTTAGTGGATTTTCTGTATATCCAATAAATTCTAAGACCTTAGTTAGATCTTGATGAGGAGAGGTCCCCGTAAGAAGATTTTGAACTGATTCCACTGTAAATCCTACTCGGTTATTGATGTGCTCTATAAGATCATTATATAAGAATAGAATTGATATATCTTTTGTAGTGTCGTCAACAGTAAGAGCGTTCTTTATTTTGGTAAACGCTACTTTTTGAAGAGTAGTACAAATGCCTTTTTCATCAAAAAGTGTATGATGCTCCCCCAGAAGATCGTTATATCTTTTGTATAAAGAATCTTTTAAAAGAGCTTGAAGATAACTCTCTTTCAATCTTTTATAGGCACTTAAAAAGAACTTAAGGTCTATTATTTTAATTCCCCATTCTTTGCTTAATTCAGCTGTTTGTCCCCATAAGGTAGTTGTAGTGAGCGCTTCCTTATTTATGAGTTCTAATGCACTGATAATGCTTGAAAGTGGAAGCTGATAGACAATGTCACGTTCGGGATAGAGTGAGTGCATAAGCGAAGCTGCGCGCAGATAACAGAGAGCTCCAAACTGTTTAAGAATAAGTTTTTCCTCATTAGTCAGTGGATGATTGTTACTTAGTAAGGTAGAAAGCTTGTAATATGATTTTTCTTCTTGAAAGAGTCTTTTACGTAGACAGTCCAGAGAACAATATAAACCTTTTTTGGTGATTGCACATGCATTATGTACTTTTGTTGCTTGTGCGCATTCATGACACACTCGTACTGAATAATCGTACAGGAACTTTTCCGTAAAACTATTTGAAGATGAGTCGAAATAGGTAATAGCACTTCTTTTTTGCGCGGGTAGTTGATCGTCGATGATTGAAAGAGGCCTGTTTTCAGCGATACAGGCTAAGAAATCGGTCAATACTTCATCAGAAAAAGTATTATTTGTGAACTGTAAAAATTGAATTTCCTGAACATTAAGAAGATGCCCTTGAGTGGTCCCTTTAAATTCAATCTTTTCTAAATACTCTATAAGCTCTTGTACGATATCATATTCACAGCATACAATAATTTTATCATAGGTGGCTAAAGTCTTAAGAAGTACCGATATCTTTTCAAACATTTTAAAAACAGAAAGAGGGCCCAAGGCAAGAGATCCGAACTCATTAAGTCCAGAAATAAAAGATTTTTTTTGAGAAATAAGATCTAAAACTAGATCCATAAGCTCGGGACTTTCACTTTTTTTTTTGAGCAATAAGAGATATGAAGTTGCACTATTTTTAGCAAGAGTCCATTTCTTTTTAAGCATATTCATTATAAGAGACTCATCAGCACTCATAATTTTTTTATCGCATGTTTCTAGAAAATTAAAGTATTCTTCAATCGAAGGATTTTTGCCAAAACTTTTTAAAAGTGGTCGTGTACTGTCAAACATTCCATCTTTTTTAAAAAAATGTTTTTTAAAGAGGGGCTGAGTGTATAAATGGTTTTCGACATCCGGTAAACTTTTTACAGGAAATCCCATTTTAGAAAGAATTACGGGAAATACGAGAGTGCTTGAAATATAGGTAGATATTTTTAAAAAATCATCGATAGTTACACTTTCATTTACACACGAGGGTAGTGATAGATACGTTAGATTGCCTGAATGAAAATCAGCAGTACACGCTTCTTGTTTAAGATAGTCGTATAAGTGGGGATACGTGAATAAGTGTGTGTTGTATTCTAAGACTGAACTTTTTTCTTCAAGAAAGAGACATGCTGTTTTATCGCAGGATGTGCTCAAGCTCTTAAGGCAGTCTTTTAAAACTTCACCTAGTTTACGGTGTGAATCTAAAACACGCTTGTTATGAGAACATCCTTTAAAACAACCTACTATATAAATCTGTTTTGTATCTTTTGAAAGAGAAGCAAGAGAAGTGATATCAGAGCAGTTTATTTTGGTTATAGAGCAGAACAAAATCGTCAAAAAAAATAATGGTTTTAAAAAAGTAGCTATTTTCACACTGCTGCCTGGTAGTTGATTTTTTTCTATTGAATAACTAATAATATATTATTTATTTTGAAATTTGTCAAAGTGTGGCCAGAGAGAACTGTTTCGCACGAGGTTATCGGTGGTAATTGTTCCTTAGACAAGTAACGCGTGAAGGAGGGGATCTCAATGAGAGCGACTCCCTTGTTTCCTTATGGTGTGTCCTAGAAATGTAGGTGAGGAACAGGGTAAGGATTTCTCATGAAACAAGGGAATATGCCCTTCTATAACCAGTTATAGAATGATCCCGCTAGGTTTTCATTCTATGTGTTAGGATATCCATGAGTAGGCATTACGAAGTATAGTTATTCATTGGAGGTTATCCACCTTTTATTACGGCGATTGGCTTAAGTCGAGCCACGGGCTGAGCAAGATGCGCTTGTTCTACCACTTGTATAACACTGTCTACATCTTTATAAGCTTGTGGTGCTTCTTCTGCAAGGCCTCGATTTGATTCACATCGTATAATAATTCCCTGCGACTCAAGTTGTTCTCGTAAGGTGTTTCCTTGGATTGTTTTTTTTGCTTTCATACGAGATAATCTTCTTCCTGCGCCATGACATGAAGATCCAAAAGAATGTTCTAGGCCTTCTTGAGTTCCTACTAGGACATAGGAAGAGGTCCCCATGGTTCCTGGAATAAGAACCGGATGTCCGGTAGCTTGGTATGAAGAAGGAACTTCTGGTCGTCCTGCAGGAAACGCTCGAGTGGCCCCTTTTCGATGGACGATGAGCTCTTTTAAAACGCCGTCAATAAGATGTTTTTCTTTTTTTCCCATATTATGAGAGAGATCATAGATGGTATTTACATGAACAGAGGTTCCGAGATTTTTTGTAAAACATTCCCGTACCCAATGGCCGATGAGGTGACGATTGGCCCATGCAAAGTTAGCTGATGCGCACATTGAAGCGTAATAGTCCCGTCCTTCTTGCGAGTGTATGGGAGCGCAGGCCAGCTCTTTATCGGGTAAAGTGATAGACCAGGAAGCGAGTTTAGGAAGCATTAATTTTACATAATCGGTACAGTTTTGATGGCCAAGACCTCGCGATCCACAATGAATCATTACAGTGACCATCCCCTTTATTAGCCCAAACGCCTGTGCTACTGATTCATTATAGATATCGGTTACTTCTTGTACCTCTAAAAAATGGTTACCCGAACCGAGTGTTCCTAACTGATCTTTTCCTCTTTCTTTCGCTCTTTTAGAGACAAGTTGGGAATCAGCTTCGTGCATTTTTCCGTTTTCTTCACAATGATCGATATCAGATTGATTTCCGTAACCTAACTTAAGCAGAGCATGCGCTCCATGAGTAAGAACATGATCGAGTTCTTTTGGTTTTAACAGCATTTTTCCTGAACGCCCTACGCCTGAAGGAACAGCATGAAAAAGATCAGTTGCGATCTGTTCTAAATAGGGACGAATTTCGGCTGCTGAAACCGATACCCCCAGTAGTCGAACCCCACAGTTAATATCATAACCAATACCTCCAGGGGATATAATAC
>JACDFK010000119.1 GCA_013815795.1 Candidatus Babelota bacterium
CTTCTGGGGTGCTACTACTTAGTGTTGAAAAATCTAAAGCGATAACCGGATACGATTCCCACGTATAGTCGCTTGAGTCGATCCATAATCCTTTAAAAAGCTCTCTCTTGCCTTCAAAAAGAGCTTTTAGAGTTGAAATAAGAAGTGTTTTACCAAAACGACGGGGCCTGGATAAGAAGTATAAAGAGTCTCTTTTGTTAACCAGATCATAAATTATCTTTGTCTTATCGACATAGATAAAGTCTTCCGTAATAAGACTTTCAAAAGAACTGGTCCCTGTTGATATTTTTTTCATCTATTCCCGATTTCTATAGAGCTTTAGTATAGCATCATACTAGTGTCATTACTAGAGCTTTAATAATCTCAACTTCCTTATCTAGTCGCTGTATGAGAGGCTTAATTGAAGCCTCTATATTATTAAAAACTCAGTTGCTAGAAAACGCATGACTAAGAAAAAAAGCAACGATAAAACAATTACAGATATTTAATGAACTTGCGGGGCTTAACTTTTCAACAACTTAGTTGGTTATCTTACAGAACAAAACAAAAGTTTTATCTAATTGAGTTTGTTGTAACACGGCGATTTAGCGCCAGTTTAAGATTAATTGGGCCATCAAAAAAATCTTTGCATGCTCTATATTTGCATGCTGTATAATTGATTTTTTCTTAGAGGAATAAATCTGTAAAGGTGAGAAGTAAATTTTATCTCATAAATTTATATCCATTTTTTTGCAATAAAACCGGTGCGAAAAATTAAAATAAACATATCATTAATCCGTAATAAAACCTCGAATTTACCCCTCTTTTACCTGTATTTTGCATGTCTGCAATGTGCGCTTTTCGGACATGCAAGAGAAAAAGGGCGCAGATAGAGCCAATTTTAACGTTTATGTGAATTTCTGCATAGTATTCATGGCAAGCACTTTTAAAATAAATTCGCGCTTTCTGAGCAGATCAATCTAACCTACTAATTTCCGTGCCGAAAATACCAATTTTTCTAAATGCCGAACCCTAAAAGTTTTAGTAAATATATTAATGCATTAACGGCGTTAAGTTGAACTTTCTGCTAATTTTTAGAACCTTCTTTAATGATAATACTAAGATCAAATGCGACCGGAAAAACTGCTTTGATCACCCTTCTAAGTAGGTTAAATACACGACTTAATCATTTGAATGAAAGATCTAATTGAAAGAGGCTAAAAACAATTAGAGCTAAAATGGTCTTCCATTGAAAAAATAACATTTCTTATAAGTGATTACTCGATTAGCACTATAAATCTAAGCTTTGAATCCTTAAGTAATTTAAAATTATGTCTTCTGTAATTAGAAGTACCAATGTACATAATTTTTATATGCAGGGCGAGTTAAGGGGTGGTAGCCTTTTGGTATAATAACGTGAGTTCGGGTTAAGCAGTAATAGCCATTTTTTTCCTGACACAAGGCTTATTCTCACGAAAGGCATAAGCCGTTATACAAGAATAGACGTTTAGTAAAACAGTTTTAGAACTTCGATATCTTGAATGCTATTTGTTATAGCTGCATTTCAAGAGGCTCCTAATAGACTCGATCATACCTCTTTTTCTGAGAATTATTTTGTCTGTCATATCAATAAGTATATTTTTCCTGTTTTTCCGTATCTTAGTAACGATATGTACCCCTGTAGAATAGAGCTTTTTAAACAGTTCTTCTTGTAGGTTATGCAAAAGATCTAATGAAGAAGGGCTCACTTAATATGAGCCCTTCTTCATTAGATCTCTATTTTCTAGAGCTTATTTACCGGAAACAATTGTGCTAAAGAATGGTGTCACTCTTCTATTATTGTTCACAGACAAGCATCCTTCGAGGTCACAGCCTCCAGGAATGGTAGAATCGCCAATTACCTGTTGTGAAGGAGTGAAAGGTCCCTTATGAGACTGTCCATAGAGTGCATAGAAGCATATCTTTCCTGCTATAAGGCCTTCTTGGTCTGAGTTCGTAATAATCCCTCGTCCGCCTTGTCCTTGAGCGTTCAATCCTGCTGTAGGTACACCATTTTCTATAATGTATGGCTGAGTAGAAAGACCGACCTCTTTTACAAAGGTCAATCCTGCTTGAGGAAGAGTTCCTGTCCCTTGGGGCACTTCTTTATAGAGCGCAAACCATGAATTAGTCAAGGTAGACGTCCCTCCATCGACATTTATTACACAAGGCGCTGGGCTATTACGGAAATCGTGATAAAGTAGTCCAACTTCTCCTTTTCTATTAACAGCCAAGGTTGCTGTAAATGCTTGAGCATTTGGAGCATTATTAGGAGTCCTACTCACTTTCACAGGCTCTGACCACGTTAGTCCTCCATCGCGTGATGTCGAAAGAGCTATTTGGTTAAGCTGATTGCCAGGAAAATTAAAACGGCCATCTTCCCATGCAACGTACAAATTACCATTAACAGGGTTAACTGCAGTTATTGGAATACCAAATGCACCGGGGGTACGAATATTGGTTCCACGGCCGGCCGTAATTACACCGTTTTCAATAGTATAGCCGCAGGTGTGAATAGGATTTGGCGAAGTAGTAACAGGACTGGAAAGATTAGCTATTTGTGTTGCAATAGTGTCCCAGGTCATGCCATTATCGGTAGAACGAACAACTGCTAAATCAGTTAGAGAACAGGCGAAAGGAAACGTGTCATTCAAAAAGCAGTCATCAGACGTACCAGGCGCTGGATAACTACGCGATATTATACAGACCAGATCGCCATTTGGTATTCTTCGAATTTGACCAAGGCCGGCACTAACTGTTAAGGGACTTCCATTACTTAGTTGGTTCACTAACACTGTATCTTTAGAAGGATCATAAAGCGTACGGTGAGCTTCCCATGATTTTCCGCCATCAGTCGTTCGGCTATACTCCAGAATAGCACGGGTATTAGTAATATCAGGAACGTTAATCCATGCGGCATAAGCATTTTCTGGCAAATCAGTATCGGCAGTTATTGCAGTATTAAAAAAAGTTGGTCCTTCTAGCGGATTTTCAACTGTTCTGCTGGTTGCGTTGAGCGGATGAGGAATAGACCAATTTTTACCGTTGTCTTCAGAAACGCTCACAGCAACTTGAGATTGATTTAACGTATTAGGATCATTCTTAACATTAAAAGGCACAGCAAGTAAATATACCCTTTTACCATCAACAGAATAGCTTATTATTGGATTTGTTGTACGGGCACTAATACCTTTATTGCAAATCTGAAAGGGAAAAGTGCTGAGGCACCAAGTGTCACCCCGATTATTTGTACGAGCTATAGCAATATCGAGTGCTCCTCCACCGGCACTAAAACGATCTTGCTGCCACACTGCAACCATCTGCTTTTCATCAACAGGGTTGACTGCAAGCGTGGGACTTACTGCAGAGT
>JACDFK010000120.1 GCA_013815795.1 Candidatus Babelota bacterium
TTATCACATTAAGCAGAAAAAAAACATTCCCTTAACTATTCATTTACAGCGTGCTAATCAAATTTTTCGTAATAACGAGTCTTCCCATGCGTAAGTCCTGTAGGTATATTTGTTCCTCGTACATTCGTAACAACTAGTGCTCGCGGGAGTGGTTTATAGAGGGTTCAAACCCTTTTTCCAAAAAACAGTTTTTAAAAAGAAGTTTACACAGGATGTTTACCAACTGTAAAACCTTCTTTTTTAAATATATCATATAGGTTTTATAGAATCCCTAAGCATTGAATTTTAGCTGAAAAAACAACCTCGATAGAAAAAAGGCTTTAGAGATCTACAAATTTTTAATTCATGAAAAGGTTTAAAAAAACCAAAGTCAATCATTCGCTATCAACGCAAACATTTTGAATATTTTTATCACTATCTGACGGGAGCAGATGAGTTTCCAATGTGGTGTATCTGTGAAATAGAACTCAAGTGGTCTCGTTTTTGGGAACACTATAGAAAACAACGAAAAGCTTTACGTGAAAAAAAGCTAGAAAATATGCTACTCATATCACCTTCCAATCAAAAAAAGTGACTCAATTTTCTTTTTCATAGTGTAAAAACCTTAAAGAGCAGATATAAGAAGAGTTGAGGTTGGTATGCATTCCAATATCTTCCCCTAAAATCAAGGAAAAATATGCGTAATAGTTTCTATCTTTTTACCTTGACAAGCTATTCCGAAAGCAACCACTCTTTTCATTGACCGAACATGCAATTCCTGTATGTAATCTTTATCAATGATTTGTTTAAGAGCTTTTTGAGCTGCTTCCTGCATAGTTTCATCGGATGAAACTTTTTTAAATTCCAGTATAATAGCCCATAAAGAAGAATCACGAGGAATAAGTATTATATCGTAACGACCATGACCACTTTCTCGGTTCGATTTCACCTCATAACTATCTGAGAATGTAACTAAAAGACCTAATATAAAAAGGTGATAACTTCTTTCTGGTTCATCTGACGGCATATCGAAAAAACTCATACTTTTACTGATAAAATCCTGCACAAGTTCACTAAATAAGATACCATTTCCGGTAAATAAAGCCTCTTTTAAAGTGTGTATTTTTTCCAAGCTTAATACTTCTTCAAATATGGTGGTAATAAGTTGATTATACAGAAGTTTTATTTCTTTGTTGGGCAAGGCTAAGGTACAAAAGGTCCTTCCCTCGCGTATATCAACATGTGTGGCTGTCACATAACCGGTAAAAAGCAATAAGCTCCACAAAGCCTTTGGATTAGTTCTTATTTCGGGATAAGAAAGTCCCCCATCTACTTCATGAATTACAGAATGCCCTTGCACAAGGAGTTCAAGATCAGATTTTATCAATTTTTCAGAACAGGTAATAAGCTTTTTTATTAAAAAATTATCACTGGTATTTGCCCAATAAGGACCAACCTGGCCTTTTTTATGAATGCATTCAAGAACTGACCAAGGGTTATAGATAGTCGTTTTTCCAAATGCATAGCCATTATACCATTCCTTAATGGTGAAGTTTAATTTTTCTAACCTTGCATCAATAAGCATATGGTCAACTTCTTCAGCGGTAAAGCCGAACTTGTCTGAAAATTCACTATCAAGAAGAGTGCTTACAATTGGATTATTAAGCCCACTAAAAATACTCTCTTTCGCCAACCTTAATACACCAGTTAATATTCCACGATGAAGATATTTATTATCTTTAAGTACTGTAGTAAGAAGAGATCGTATGAAATCAACAATTTCAGTATAATAACCACGTGAATATCCATCATTAATAGGAACATCATATTCATCTATAAGAACAATGACATCTTTATTATGATACTGATATAATACCTGTGTTAGAAATAATAAACTTCGTTCATATTGTTCTAAGGTTGCTTGTCTTGTGAGGATAGCTTCATAATCACTTTTAATACGTATAGCTTCAGGATTACCCGTTTTAGCACGTTCTGAAAATGCTTCTAGCACATAGGAATGACGTTCAAATTCCTCGATTATTTCTGTTTGTATACGAGCATAACTTTTTTCCCACGACCCTACCTTGGCATTTTTAAATGATAAAAAAATAACCGGATATAAACCTTGCATAGCTTGATATTTTGGATTCTGCCAAATAAGAGTATTCTCAAAAAGATACTGAGTGTTTGTGTGACTTTTTTCAAAAAAATAGCGCAGCATTGAAAGATTAAGGGTTTTACCAAAACGACGAGGCCTAGGAATAAGCAAAACTAGACCACTAGTATGATCTAATTCTTCAATTAATAATGTCTTATCAACGTAGTAATAACCCCCATCAATAATTTTTTTGTAATCACTAATTCCCAGAGAAAGTTTCATACTATAGCCTTTACTCTCATCTTTTTCTTAATTTTTTACTAAACTTTTTTGTGGAGATCTGCTCTTTGACAGGGTACATCAAACTCTAGAAACTATGCTCTCTTAAATTTTATGTTTTAAAAAGTGCTCTTCATCGATGTATCATAATATAGCAAGGCTTAACATATGAAATATTCTATCAAACCCTTCTAGGACCGTCAACCCCATAAAAACCTTTAGGGCGATTGTCAAGTGATAATAGCCTCTCTATCTGACACATAAAAACGACCCTTTTTTCAGGGTAAGCTAAAAATAACCAGGTGAATAATCCCTGTAAACCCTACAGGCATTCACCTGGTTACTAAAATCCGAAGAAATATGAGAAACTCACTTATGGATATGTCTGATAAATTCTTTTTACGAAAGCGTAGTAGAATAGAATCTGTGTTGAATCTCTATTGAAAAATACCTGCAACATAGAGCATTCTAGATATCGGAATCCATGACCGCATTTGAATAATATTTGTGCCTGTTTAATCGCTTACCATTTTCGTGAAAATAAACCATATATTAAACGAATTAATTTTATACTTCCTTTTTGGGAACAGTATTGAGAACAACGAAAAGTTTTACGTGAAAAAAGCTAGAAAATAAGCTGCTCATATTACCTTCCCATCAAGAGAAGTGACTCACTTTCTTTTTTATTTTTCTCAAGAGATTAAAATACTTTAATACGCACCATAGATCACTTAAGTCATGGTGTAACGATTTACTCATGACCTACTATTTTTGGGCACACTCTCTTGCCCTTGCTTCCTGACCGGAAAACTACCCCTGGCCCACTCCATCCAATTACTGGTTCACTACAAAGAGGTCATAGATAATTAAAGCGTAGGCAGTAAAAATAGCCGATTTCGTTTATACCCAAGCGTAGAACTCACGAACCACTAAACTTATCAACCACAACAACACGATAAATGCAATTTCAAATAAGCTGGTATCTTTTCTTTTTCCCTCTCGCTAAGAAAAGATACCAG
>JACDFK010000004.1:0-5312 GCA_013815795.1 Candidatus Babelota bacterium
GCAGATTTGTGCAATAATTAACTGATGCACCGGCTTGAATCAGCTTATCTACCAAGGTCTTTGACAGAACTGTATCTCTACCTTCTACCAAATCCCCATACTTCACCAATATATTTGATAATGCTACCATTAAGGCAGAGGGGCCAAACTTTACGCCGTTTACATCAACCCCTAAAGAAAGAAGTCTATCAATCACATCCATCTGTTCGCATAAAATAGCTTGTATTAACAAGGAAACTCGAGGTGCTGTAGTAGAGGAACCCGTATCTCTAAAAGAGTAAATAAAATTAATTATTGGGTATCTTAAAGGATTGTTCTTCAAACACTCTAATTGATAGGTTACTATACTCCATTTTTCTTCTAAAGAGTATTGAAAAAGCTCTTTTCCCTTTTCATGTTGAACCTTATACATCGTTAACTCCTCTTCATTGGCAAAGGGAGATAATAGATCAAAGAGGGATTCATTATCGTTCTCATTGCAATAGGTAACAAGGTAATCACAAAGCACACGGGAAACCGGTCGAGTTTTAAGGAATTCTTTAAACTTTTTATTATCCCGTAATGCATGTAGCCTTTGTAGTACTACTGCAACCGATTTTGTTGCATCTATACAGGAAAATAGAAGCTTTGCACATGATGTATCGTATAAAAAACTAAATTTCTTACAAACCAGTGCTATATGATGAGTTGTCCCATAAGCCCATGATTGGGGATCCTGAAGGCATCGTTCAAAAAGAACATTTTGTAAATCTAAGGGCACGCTCTCAAAAACTGTAAAATTTTCCAAGATCTTTTCATCGCTATTCATAGCGCTTAAGAAGCTCATTCCACCTGTCAACAGTACTAAAAATAAAAATTTCTGTATACTACTCATAACTCTTCCGTATAGTAAAAAGCAGACAACCACTACGATCCATTCTGTTACCATTCTAAGCTATTTCAATGCCAGTCACATAGAATAATCAATTAACTTTTCTTGCCTATCGACCAAACAAGGACATCTCAAAAAGAAAAGGAGCTCTGGCGAACCCCTTTTAATCAAGATGTACATTTTTGAAATTGAAAAGCTTTGCTAATCTTCTACCCGGTATTTCCAGAAAAATAGAAGACAAACTTTTTTTATCGCGACCTACTTTTTAAGAAGCAGCATCAGTTTTTGTTCCCTCTGCCGATCCAGTGGAAGAAGGTGCCACAGGAGTAGTAGCTTGCACATCCTGCTTTTGAACTAAGCCGCCCAAAAGATTAGAAGATTCAGGCCTTTTAATCATAGCTAATAAAAGAGAGCCTCCCATAAAAAGAGCTGCCATAACCCAGGTAACTTTCTGAAAAAGATCTTGTCCTCCAGAACCACCAAAGAGCATCTGTGTTCCACCTCCCATATTTCCCAGACCCATTCCCCCTTTAGTCTTTTGAATCAATATTATGAGAATAAGAAAAATGCATAGAATAGAAAATAGTCCAACTAACAAGCCATACCACATAAAAACTCCTTATTAATAATGTTCACTTCTATCTTCAAAAGTGTATCATAAAAGAATAATTTTTTTAAGCGTTTCTCCATCGATACTCGGTTTTCCCAGAAGATAACCATCTAAATCAACATCCGAAAACAAAGCTATCGAATCTAATGAAACACTTCCGCCATACAGTATTTTTATGAGAGCTCTTTCACCCCCTATATACTCTGTGATAAAGATAGATATTTTTTTCAGTTCTTCTGCCACTGGCATTACTCCCGTGCCTATAGCCCAGACTGGTTCATAAGCTATAATGAAAACTATTTCCGGATTTTTCGCTCGAAGCTTCCTTAAGAAACGCAACTGTTTTTCAAGAACTATGAACGTAAGACCAGCTCTATACTCTTTTTCGGTTTCTCCTATACACATAATAGGATGTACTGAGTGAAAAAAAAGCAGATCAGCTTTACGTGCAACTGATTCGTCCGTCTCCTTATGATACTGTCTTTGCTCACTATGACCTATAATGACATAGGATATTCCTAACTCTTTCAATGAAAGGACAGAAATATCTCCCGTATAAGCTCCTCGAAGCTCAAAGGAACAGTTTTGAGCGCCCCAGCGTAACCGGCCCACAGGAAAAGTAGTTACGAAAGGAAGCACGGTGAAAGAAGGACAAATAACGAGCGTTACTACGCTATCAACTAAAAGCTCTTCGTATATACTTCGGTACTGCGCAAAAAATGCAGTTGACTCGGTGTGAGTCAACTGCATTTTCCAATTTGCTATAATAAGGAGTGGTTTTTTTTTCGACTGATCGTGCATTGCTATCACCTTAAAAGAGCAATCACTATTTTTCCTGTTCTATCCATCAATGCGACTGAGCATCAAGATTGGCAAACTTTTGAGTTATATCACCTAGAGGCTTTTGGGTAGGAATCACCCATGTTACCAGGGGAGAAGAAGAAGGAATTCCAGCATAATTAACCAAGTTATTAAAAGCCTTGTTGCCTATATACATATTTTGAATAGGATAATAGTCTTGAACTCCGGCATCAAATCCACCGGTCCCGTTTGTCTCAATAACATTATTCTCAATGGAACACGCCTTAAACTGAGCAGTTCCTGTTGCCTCTAATAAAATGCCAAAATGAACGTTGTTTTTGGTAATAGAGTTCAAAATAGAACTACTGCTCGCGTTTCTAAATCTAAAACCGGCCGTCGAATTACTTTCAGCAGTACAACCATCGAGCACTACTCCTTGAGGAATTCCATTATCAATAATAGGGCCATTGAGATCATATTGCAGCTGAAAAGGTTCTACATTAAACCCATAAGCGTTACCAAATATACTTGAATTACCATTACTTATACAACGAATAATCGAAATCGCTGTGCCTGTATCCACACTCGCACTATAGGAAATTCCTGCCACAGATACCGCTAAAGCTTCCGCTCCACAATCAAATACCTGAGACTCAAGTACCGAAACATTCGTTGAAGAACGAACTTCAATGCCATGAGCAATCCCAATGTCACTCATATTATTCACTTGGGTAACAAAGCAGCTTTGTATAGCAATATCACTACTTGAAACTACTCCCAGCCCTATAGAACCACGTTGTATAAAGACAACGCCTCCCGTATCTCGAACACGATCCACGTATGAATTGACCACAAATCCGCTATTTATCCCGTATAAAAGAATACCAGACCCCCCTTGATTGTGTGCTATAGAAGACGATCGATGCCCCGCTATCTCAACCGTACCACCATCGGTAATAGTAAGGCCTCGAGCTGTACTTTTCGATGAACTAATAGTGTCACAGGTACAGTTCTCTACTACTAGACCATCAACTGCAGCACCGCCAATTCCTACTGCTATTATTCCGCTATTTTCTCCTGTCATAGGATCAAAAGCGGCCTCTTGTGTAGAAACAACATCTAAAAATCGACAATTTCTAATCTCTATCGAAGAGAGTCTTTCGCTTGGATCTTCCAAGCCTCCTAGCCCAAGCCCTCCCGCAAAGAATCCTCGTGAACTTGATTGTAAACCATCTTGACTGGAGTAAGGAGCATGTCCTCTACTGCCACAGCTTAAAACATCAATAGAATCAAACGATATTTCGCGAGAAGCTTTAGATACCCACATACCCAATGCTCCAAAGCCTTCAATAAAACCGTTCCTAATTACTACAGCGCGCTGTGCTTGACAGACCATTATACCGATATTGTTTTTTTTATCATTAGATTGCTTAAGTCTTTTGCTGTTAAGGTCAAGAATAACATTGGAAGCTCTTATACTAATTGCGTGATTCTTATCGCTCGCAGGAGCAAAATTTATATCTTCAGCAAGACGGTATACACCTGGTTTGTCAATAACAAATCCTTTAACCCCAATATCCTTTTTATAGATATAGTGTATCCCCTTTAAAGTAGGTGACTGCGAAGCACCTTTTTTACTCTCGTGACCGTAAGAACGAGAATCACCTCGTAAACGGTTTTTTTTTAGACGAGAACCCACCCTATCACCTTGAGCCACAATTACGTGGGAAATCATTAACATCACCAAAGAAAAACAGTTCATCACTTTCATATATACTCCCTTATCAATTCCTATAACCAGCTTGTCCGCCCTCTCTTAAGCGATACTCTGCTCTGATCTAAATTTGCTCTACCGAATTACAACCCCATGCTTAAACTATCCCTTTTCTTACAGGTTACCTAAACAGACCCCTCAAAATCAAATAACCTCTACTCACTTCTCATCTAAACTGTAGTTCTCTCATAATCGATTCAGTTAATTTTGCTAAAAGCGATCGTTATTCGTTTTTAGCAAAAACAGCTCAAGCTCTACTATTTTACGAGAGCTTTACTAGAGGAATGCTTTTAACTACTCTATCAAATTTCGCATCTTCTTAATGTAGGAAATCTCTCCTAAAATCATGCTACCTATGCTTAATCTTTTTGTATTCCTGGTAGTGCGCGATTGAACATAACAGTCCACCAAAGAACAGTTCTCATTGTCCTTCACAAGAATACCGGTAGGAGCCCGTAATTCAAGAATCCCTTCACTAAACCCTCTATAAGACAGTTCAACGGGCTCTGAATAATCAACAGCTAAACGAATAATCGATGCATCTACTGCTCTGCTAAAGATACCCCCAGCAATGAGGCACTCTTGATCACATGCTATGAGCGATCTATTATTCATTAAAAGAACCTCATGTATATCAGATAAAAACCAGGTTGCAGTCTTAATGTGTTGCGTATGAGCGGCATCATCAGAATTAGCTCTCACTGAGGAAAACTCAACTATATTTTCTTCAAAAAAGCTCGTATCAAAACAAAATCCTCCAACTCCTATCGCCATTCCTTCTCGTTCTTGACAAGTAGAAACATCAGAAATTGAGTTCGCACCATGCGGTGAAATTCTGATGCGACATCGTTTAATTGTGACACCTGATATCCTGGTATCTAATCCTGTCACTCCAATAAGTACTATTCCTCCAGAAACAACGGAACCAGTATCGGCAACGAGATCTTTCTCTGCAGAACGAGAAACAAATCCTCTACTGCCACACTCTAAGACATTAAAGTCGGTCACTGCTATACGGCGAGAACCTTTAGCAACTAACACACCTACTGCACCAAAATTCTCAATAGAGCCATTTTTAATTATCACAGTATGTTGTTTTGAACATACCTGTATCCCAATGGTATTCTTTTTATCATTACCTTGGGAAAGTTTTTTTCCGTTAAAATTTAAAGAAACGCATGAAGCTTTTATAGTAATAGCAGCACTCGTATCGGATAATGGATTAAAAGATATATCTTCATCAAGCCAGTAATTTC
>JACDFK010000004.1:5322-16666 GCA_013815795.1 Candidatus Babelota bacterium
ATTTCCCGCTTTTTTGATAATTAATCCATGAGGACCTACGTCATTTTGGCAAATACGATGTCCTCGTTTCAAACAAGATGCCCCTTTTTTAAAGGTCTTATTTTCGTTCTTATTTTTTAACGAAGATTGAGAAGAAGAAAGGACCTTAGGTGCACTACACAGAACAGTTGTCTGCATAATCACAACCGATACTCCTAGGAAACAACTCATTGTTTTCATAGGTCCCCCTATTACCTTACAAAATAAACCTATACTTTTTATCCAGACCACCTGGTTCAGTGCACTACGTAGTGCACTGAACCATAAGTCACATTCCTATGTCATTTTACACTCGTTTAACGCCAAACGCTTCATGCATTTACGTGTGAAATAAAAACAAACAACAAGTGTATACTTTCATTTTTCTCAACTATTTCGCTTACCACGTTTCTAAGCAAAACGGTATCTGCCTTAGTTTTTGATAGTTAAAAAATTCTCTTAATCTCCTAAAATTCAGATTTAAGGAGATTTAAAAACTCTAACTCTCTCATGCATACCTCAACCTCTCAGCTCTTAGGCCCGAGCGACTAGTGACTGTATACTGACACTGCGGTAACGAATGGGAGCAACGGCGCTTTCAGCTACTCGACGGTAGCGAGAAACATTCGCGTCTCTAATTGTATAATTATCACCATCTACTATCGCTATTCCTACTGAACGCCCATAGTCAACGCCTATACTTTGTTCCTTGCCATCACCTTCCTGTCTGACCGGTAAATCATTTAATACCAGATCTACACCATCACGATCTTCAAAAAAAGAAACATCGGTATCAGTAACTAATGCATTTACTACATTAGCTAGAATCAGACCATTTATATTGGCCACCCCTCTAGCCTGTACTACCAATGAACATCTAAGCAATTCAGGATTCAATGCATTATTCATAAAGAAACTATGCACAGGAGTTCTGAAAGTTGAAGATAAATCAAAAACATCCAAGGAACTTTCTTCCATTCTAAAACCATCGACAAAAGCTCCTGCTACACCTCCGGCTATTATATTCCCTCGCTCTGATGCAACAGAATTATCATCAGAAAAATTAAAGGCAGCAGCAAAGTGACAGTTTTTAATAGTGACACCAATTATCCTATTGCCTTCACATCCTCCGAAAGCAACGCTTCCGGCAAAAGGAGCTAAACTATCCCCTTTAACACACACATGACATTTTTTAGGACCCGTTCCACGATTACCACAATCTTTGATAGCAAGATTACTAAAATCGATATAACTAGCACCTTTAGATACCCATACTCCAATTGCTCCAAAGTTTTCAATAAAACCGTTCTTAATAGTTATAGTATGTTGTCGTGGACATATAAGGATTCCAAGTGTATTTCTTTTATCATTACCCTGAAAAAGTTTTTTCCCATTCAAGTCAATCGTAACATTTGAAGCTCTTATAGTGATTGCATTTCCGCTATCACATCCAGGGATAAAAGATATATCCTCAGCTAAACTATAGTTTCCTGATTTTTTAATAATAAATCCTGTAGAGCCTATATCTTTTTGGCGAATGATGCGTGTTTCACTCAGATAAGAAGATCCTTTTTGATGTTTTTTTTCTTTTAAAGAAATATCTGTTTTCTTTAGGGAGACAGGCTCTGCACCGGTTCTGCTACTCTCATTTTGTGCTACAAGCAGCTGCATAGCAGTCAGAAGCATCAACGAAAAATAGTACATTGTTTTCATACTAACCCCTTTTTTTATAAAATATATCAGATTACCACTTTTACCATAAATCACTCCAGCTTCTAAAATCAATACTCTTGACCCTTTTTTTCCCATTTTTTCATTGGAGTTAAAAACCAGCATTTCATAGATTTAAAACAGATATCATTAAAAACTGTCCCCGGTTCAAAAACGATCCTAAAAAAACGAGGTACATGGTAAAATAATGATCTCTATGCTATGCTTTACAAAAAATATCTATCTAATTCAGGCATAGGGGAGAAACGCATGAATGGTACAATAATTGAGCAAAGCTCGCACTTTAGATTATTAGAAAAAGAGATTAGCAAGGCTGTAGTTGGTCAACAAGAAACTATAACGTTCATGCTTCTTGGCATTTTATGTGATGGACATATACTTCTTGAAGGTGTCCCTGGTGTTGCAAAAACCACTATGGTAAAAGCTCTTACCAAGGCTCTTGGCTTAACGTTTAAGCGTATTCAATTTACTCCTGATCTTCTTCCTTCAGACCTTATTGGAACACTTATTTATAATCAAAAAGTTCAAGACTTCGAAACTAAAAAAGGGCCCATCTTTGCTAATTTGATATTAGCAGATGAAATCAATAGAGCTCCCGCAAAAGTACAAGCTGCGTTATTGGAAGCAATGCAGGAACATCAGGTAACAATAGGCTCAGAAACCTTCCCTCTTGATACACCCTTCCTTGTCTTTGCTACTCAAAATCCCCTTGAACAGGAGGGAACTTACCGTTTGCCAGAAGCTCAGGTCGATCGTTTTATGTTTAAACTCACTATTAACTATCCTACTCAACAAGAAGAGAAAGAGATTATTCGAGCAACGTCCTCTATCGATTCTATTAATCAAATTATTTCAAAGGAAGACATTCTTGAAGCACAACGGATAGTCCACGCAATTCATTGTGATGAAAAAATATTAGACTATATTCTTTCTTTAGTATTTGCTACCCGTAACCCTGAAGCACTCGGACTCGCCGATATTAAAAAATATATAGAGTACGGAGTCTCTCCTCGTGCAACACAGGCTCTTTATAAAGCCTCGCAAGCATATGCATTTTTAGAAGGAAGAACCTTTGTGATTCCTGACGATGTTAAAAAGGTGGCCCTACCTATACTTGCACATAGACTTATAGTAACAGTCGATGCAGAGGCAGAAGAGCGCACATCAGAATCGATCATTAAAAGAATATTAGCAACAGTGCCTACACCGTAATAGATTCACTAGGCTCTGTTGAGTTTTTAACGTAATCATATAAAAGTTTCCACAAAAGCTATAAAGGAAGCAAAATTTCGAGCTGATTTATCGAATCGAGAAAAAATGCGACTAAAATAGTTAAGTTTAGAAAAGCAACACTCGATAAGATGCGGTTCCTTATAAATATATTTATCGCAGTTATAAGGATGTATAGCAATTAATTTTGAAAAAATTACGGGAATACAGTTTTTCCAAGAAGCTTATCTGGCAACACTTTACTATCATAGCCTTTTCTGCGAGCACCTATGCATTTTTAATATTCTCAAGAAGAGCTTCTCCTTGGGTGCTATCATGTGAAATTTTTGGAGTAATTATAATTCTGAGAAGTTTTCCTAAAGCATCTATCATAAAATGTATTTTGGCAGCAAAACAAACTTTACTACATCTAGATCATTCTTCTACTAGTCTTCCATAACCAGCTGACGATGCATGAGCTCTAGCAATCATTGCATCAATCATTATATATTCAAGGTCTGGCTCTTGCAAACAAAACTGAAGTAATTTTTGCAAAATCCCTTTTTTTGACCATTCATTAAACCTGCTTAAACACTATTCCCTGTGCTGTGCTTTTCTGGCAATTCTCGCCATTAGGCTCCTGTTCTTGCCATCCAGAAAACAGCTTCCATAAACCTCCACCATTCTTTAGTGTCCGCAATATATATCCCTGCGCTTCTTTAGCAAACTAAAAATTTGGATCCAATCTGTTTCCTTGATATATAGCACCTCCTTTAAAGAAATTTGTCTTTCTTTTTGGTGTTATCATATCTTATTTTTCTTCTTTTATAAAAAATCACCAGAGCCTAGTATAGGAGGAGTTGCCCTTATTACGTAGTATTATATACTAGCATTTAGGGACTCACAGGATCCGCATCTACTAATTTTCAATAGTAAATGTATTGAGATTAAAAAATGCTTGTTTGAAGGGAAATAAACAATTGACTGTTTTGTTAAAACATGTAGAAAAATAAAAATCTAAAAGAGGTATTTCTATGACTAAGCTCACTCTTTTTTTATTGGTAATGACGTCACTCATCACACCGCATCTCATAGAGGGAGTTGTAGTTGAAGGCTCAAAGTGGAAACTTGATGATAAAGAGGTAGTACTCTTTTTTGATGCTCACAATTTAAATGCTTTTAGAGAGCGAGAAGAAGAAGAGGTAGATGATTTTATTCAGGTCCTTAAGCGCTATTCGTATAGTGCCTGTATCCTTGAAAAGTACTTTGATACACAGACTAAGCCTCTTCATATTTTATTAGAACAGTGTCCTGAATCTAATGGGCACGAAACTATATTAGCCTCATTAGTAAAAAAATTGGCTCAAGAAGAGCCACTTGCCTATATTGTTGTTGAAAATATTGAACAGCGGGCTGCTTCAGGGGCGATGGATGATGTAATAGGACACTATCGTGATATTAGTAAACTTGCGTTTAATTATCGTCCTTCAGCTACTCATACTTTTTATCATGAGTCGGTTACACTCTACAATGTGTTAGATGAATATGAGCGCATTATGTCTCACCTGAATAACGCATATGTGTCATCGTCAGATAAGGTAAAAGCAATCCATCAAGATAAAATGGAAATTATAGAGTACATCTATAATGGAATGTTACAGGAGATAAGTACCCATGTAGTTCCTTTACATGAGAATTTCATAGGAGTACTTGATAGATTTTCTTCAGACGGCATTTCTCCTTATCTTGAAAAGTTAGGAAAAATAATTCATCAACTCTTTTCGTGTATTATCGATTTATACGCGTTTCATCGGGTACTATCTATTTCATCAGAAAGGAAAATAGTGTTAGTCGCAGGAGCCCAGCATAGCCTGTATGTTCAAGGAAGAATAATGGGACAATTAGATGCGGAAGTAGAGTATAGTGCTGGAAATTTTGAACCAGGAGTTAAAACAACCAGCTCTTTAAAGCGAGAAGATTTCTATAGCTTACTTATGTAAGATACAGTGTAGAGCTCGTGAAAGAGATCCTTGGTATAAAAAAGCATACCGCTAACTGTTTTTATGAAAAGAAGTAAAATAATAAAAAACTATAAAGGGAGTAATTTCATGACTAAGCTCACTCTTTTTTCACTAATAATGACCTTGGTTATTACACCGCATCTGGTACAGAGTGTCGTAGTTGAAGGTTCAAAGTGGAAACTTGACGATAAAGAGGTGGTGCTCTTTTTTGATGCTCATAATTTGAGTGCTTTTAGAGAAAGAGAAGAAGAAGAGGTAGATGATTTTATACAAGTCCTTAAGCGATATTCGTATAGTGCCTGTATTCTTGAAAAGTATTTCGATACACAAACTAAGCCTCTTCATATTTTATTAGAACAGTGTCCTGAATCAAATGGGCACGAAACTATATTGGCTTCATTAATAAAAAAATTGGCTCAAGAAGAGTCGCTTGCCTATATCGTTGTTGAAAATATTGAACAACGTGCTGCTTCAGGCGCGATGGATGATGTAATAGGAGACTATGGTAAAATTGGCAAGGCTTCGTTCAATTACCGTCCTTCAGCTACTCATACCTTCTATCACCAATCGGTTACACTGTATGATGTGTTAGATGAATATGAGCGTATTATGTCTCATCTAAATAACGCTTATGTTCTTTCCTCAGATAAAGTAAAGGCTATTCATGAAGATAAAATGGAAATTATAGAGTACATCTATAATGGAATGTTACAGGAGATAAGTACTCATGCAGTTCCTTTACATGAAAATTTCATAACAGTACTTGATAGGTTCTCCTCTCAAGGCATTCCTCCTTATTTTGAAAAGTTAGGAAAGATAATACATCAACTTTTTTCCTGTATTATCGATTTATATGCTCTTCACCGGGTACTATCTATTTCATCCGAAAGTAAAGTAGTGTTAGTCGCAGGAGCGGATCATAGCCTTTATGTTCAATCTAGGATAATGGGGACTTTAGATGCTGAATCAGAATATGGTTATGGAGATTTTTCACCAGGAGTTAAAACAACCAGCTCTTTAAAACGAGAAGATTTTTATAGCTTACTTATGTAAGAGCGATTGTAGTGTCGGTTATTAAAGAAAATGAGGAGAATAGAGTAATGCTGCGCACATTATACGCACTATTCTATCCCCCTCATTTTCTTTAATAAGGAACTTTGACTTATTTAGTAGCTTTATGATCTGTTTCAAAAGATAAAGTACCATCGTCCTCCACCGTCAGCATAACGTTATTTCCTAGTTTTCTGACTATCTGATCGAGGGCATCTTGTGTCAATTCATGAATAATCGTTTTTCCTATCATAATGAATATTTTTGATTTAGCGTGTGTTACCTTCAGGTTGACTGGTCCTTTTCCCTGCGATAAAAGATCGTAGTAAGGAGTAGGCCATTCAGCACCGATCAAGAAGGTTCTTCCACCGCTTATTTCTTCTATGTTGGTTCTGCTACTTATTGCAAAGCTCAGTATATCAGCAGAAGGGACTATAGTAATGTCCTTTTTTGATCTGTTTACAATTTTTGTAATGTTTATATCATCTCTACGTGTGACAGGCTTGAATCCTTCTTTTACTCTAAGTATAATTGGTGCCTTTTCTGTTTTAGGAGCCTTTTCCCACACTATAGTACCATAAGAAGTATGATTGAGAGATTCTTGTTGTAGTGTAGCCACAGGCCGATCTTTTTCTTCTGAAGTACTCTTTTGTTGCGTAAGATCAAACGGTTGAGCTTTTTCTTCTATGGCACTCTCACGCATAGTGAACCTAACAGGCTCTTTTTCGCCTGGGGTAGTAATGATATACTCCAACTTCTTTTGAGGATTTAACATTATAGTAATCGTTGAGGTAGGAAACTCTATGAGCTTAAGAGCATCTATAGCAGCTAATTCGACTGGCTCAATGGAAGAGTCACCTGAAGCTTTAATAAGCATGTCCTTAATACTATTCGAAGGGTGCTGTTCAATAGTGGTTTTTCTGTCTACGCCAAGATTTTCGGTTCCAGATTTATTACTGGCCTTCCTATAGTCTATAGTGAGAGGTTTGCCAGAGTGGTTGGTGAGTGTTAATTTAGGCATCTCCATAGCCGCGATAGGCACCTGTACCATAACGGTGGCTACAAATGCTGAAATTATTAAACTGGTCGATCGTACTACGTTTTTCATAGTGTTCCTTATTGTAAAAGGGGTAAAAAAGATATATGTATGCTTTAGTAAACAGGAGCTCTCCTTTTTAATAACATCTCAACTTACAGAGAATAAGAAGGTGCTCAAGGCTATTTTTAAAAAAAGATTCTTTTGTAGATATGCTCTTAGAAAACCATCCCCATTTTTGGAGTAATTCCTTGTGTAAGATACTGTTTTAGGCCCATCTTAATTTTCATTATAATTTAATGTTCGTTAATGTAATTACATTATTAATTATTGCATATATATATTTAAATAGTCAATTATTTAATATTTTATTTTTATCATTTTTTAAATATTATCCATTAATTTCAGAGCAACTCTTCCCTTTACACGTTAGTTTATCCGATTTTTTGTCTTCACAACTCTCGGGGGAGGGTAGAACTATTTAGGTATAATCATTTAACTAGTAAACTGAGTGAGGCTTTCGGCAAAGGGCTTCCACATTTAAAGATTCTAGAACTATGATCAATCCAACTATTCAACTAGTAACCGATTCAAGATATCAGGAAATAAAAAAGATACACTTCCCTAGTAAACATCCTAAAACACGCTCTCAGAAGAACCTTTAAACGAAAGAAGATAAGGCACACAACAGAGAAATATCTCACGCAAGAATCTTAAACGAGAAAGTTATTGGCTTAATTAAACGATTTAAAATTATCTTTAATCGATACAGAAACATGCGTAAACGTTTCGGCGTAAGATGCAATGTAATAGCAGGCATTCATAATTATGAAATTTAAATCAGTTTTGAAAAAGATCTATTATAACGTTTTATACAAAAACATTTATGATAGCTACTTAACTTTTTTAGAGTATCGGTTATCCGATTAAAACAGTGCATTCTACTCAGAAAGAATTGTTTTACATTCACAACAAATTTTACAATTTTTTTTCTTGTATTAAACTAGCCTAATGATAGCTAAAGAGTACTTAATATTTAAAATGAATGTTCAGCAAAGAGTTTAGTGCGATGAAGAGCCCCCTATGGATTATTAATAGTACGCTTACGGTAATTTTTCTTGGCGTACTTATTTTTATTCTTTTTTCTCTTCCCAGTATTATAGAAAGACCCCCTTTGGCCCCTTTAGAAGGAGCTCTAAAGCATGCTCCCTTAAAAAGAGACGGCCAAAAACAGCCAGACACTCGCTTTATTCATGAAGAACATGACCTTTTTGGTACCTATAGACCAGCAATTTTACCAGAAAAAGTAGTTGAGCAACTACCTATGATACCTCAACCGCCTGCACCAAAAATTATTATGCCCCCACAAAGGCCTCCTGTACATTTTTTAGAGCCTTTACCTATTACAATTAACGGAATCATCGCATCGAGCAATGAAGCTCGATCCCAAGTAACGATCCTTAACAATACAACAAAAAAAACCGAGTCATATAGTGTAGGGGATAAGCTTTTTGATGCCTATCTTATACGTATTTTCCCAAAAAAGATTATTATTATACGATCTAATGGACAGCAAGAGACTCTTTTCATGTATCCTGCAGATGCTCAAAGAGAACTAGAAAATCTCAAGGATGTTTCCTGGGACACTATTGTCCAAAGACAAAGCGAGTTGATCTATCTTGTTAATCCAAAAACATTTGCTCAACGAATAAGTTCACTTGCGCAGTTTATAGATATGCTTGATATCACAACTGCTCTTAAAAATGATAAAACCCTGGGAATAAGAATAGGCACCATCGATCAAAAATCTATAGGAGTTGCTCTAGGTTTTGCACCTGGTGATACTATAATAAAAATAAATGACATAGCTCCCCTCAGCACGAACTCTAGAATGGATCTTTATGATACCATAACAGGCCTTTCAGTAGGGAACATAATCAAAGTTCATATTATACGGAAAAATCAAATTATAGTGCACGAATATCTTCTTGATACTCTAGGCTATCAAAAACCTGCACCCTCCACCGCAACACCGGTAGAAGAGACTCAACCAGATAAAAAAGAACCTCAAGTTGAAGCTAAAAAGCCAGCAGAAAAGACCACACAAGCTCCAGCAGAAGCAGCCGCCCCTGTAGAAACCGCTACCCCTACCGAATCTGCCCCTGATAAAGAAACAGAAAAAGCAGCAACTCCTGAAGATACAGATGAAACAGCTACTCCTCCCGGAGCCACTACCACAGCTACTACTGACGTAACCCCAGAGACCGCCACAGCAACTACAAAAACTGAAATACCCACTACACCAACCGGAGCGCCCACAGGTGCTGGATCGGTAGCGACCGTGACAACAACCCCATCACGTAGAGCAGAGGCTCCAACCGCTGTATCTACCGAAACTCCGGAAGATGAAGCTGATAGTACTACACCACCATCAACGACAACTGCGGAATCTGCGAAAGCGGATACTCCCGAAATGTCTACCGATGAAGAACCAGAAACTATAGCACCAGCAGAGACGGCTAAACAATCTGCTACCGCAAAACCTTCTACTCAAGCAAACACCGCCGTTACAGAAATAAACCAACGGGATAAAGAAGCAACAAAGAACTTTGGAAGCAAGCAGCCATTAACCACTTCTCTCCCTAAGAGCCCATAAAAATTATGAATACACATAACAAACTTTTTTATTTTTACCTACCTTTTTTAGGCCTCATCTGTGCATCTCACTACCTTGTGAGCAGTGAGAGGGGTGCCTCCCCTAGAGCTCCTGAATCAGGCACCACTCAGGCTGTAGCGCCTCAAGGACCACGAAGAAGGATGTATGGCCGTTCAGCTCCTCAAGCAACTGCTCCTACTACTTCTACGCCTAGCCCTGCCGTAGGTGCGCAAACCCCTCCCGTTCAACCTCTAGTTTCGCCGAGTCCCGTATCTCCTGCTCCAGAGCAGCCTGCAGGTACCGCAACAATAATTAGACCTGATACTCAAAGGGCAACCATCCAAAGCTCTTCTGAAAGAACTACTACACCAGCGCCCCAATCAGCTCCTCAAACTGCACTGAATCCCCCAGTAAGTACTCCACCTACCGCTACCCCTGCTCCATCAGCTGTACCGGCAAGAAAAAGTAATCTTACGATGCCTACCGTGGTACAAAGTACCGTAAATACCATACAACCCCCGGTGGACGTTATACAGGGGCAACCAGCACTAGTACCAACAGCTGCCCAACAAAAAGGCGCTCCGGGGCCACGACGTGCTCGACAAGGAGCTCAAACCAGGGCTGCTTTGGGTGAAGATGAAACCTCATTTAGCCTTGCAGAAATACCTGAGACTCCCGCAGAAAAAGCTTTGTATGAGGAAGCGCTTGAAAGCAGCCTTACACAAAAGGATGAAGAAAAACAGAGAGGCGACACCTATAAAAAATTAACTCAAACAGGAACTGTATTACTCGGTTCCTACCTTGACCCCTGGAAGGATACTGATCCTCACGAACTCGTTGAGATGAATTTCGAGAATAAAGAGCTTACAGAACTCTTAAAGTTTCTCTCTAATAATCTTAATGTAACCTTTATTTTAGATGACTTTATCGAACCACAACGCGCTGATGGACTACAGCCCGTTGGTGGAACTAAAATAACATTTAAGTCTAACATACCTCTCACGCTCAAACAGGCCTGGGAGCTCGGTTTAACCTTTCTTGAAATGTCAGGATTCTCCGTTATACCAGGAACACTTCCTCGTACCTATCGAGTAACGGTGAATGCATCTAAAGATAAACCATCGGCAAATAGAGAACCGTTACCTACTTTTATTGGAACCGACCCTGAACTTTTACCAGACAATGATACAAAAATTCGATACGTGTATTTTGTAGAAAATGCTGAACTTCCTACAGCGGTTCAAATTATTGAAGCTATGAAAAGCGGATCATCTGGCCCTCTTATCGAAATAACGCCCTTACGCGCTCTTATTTTGACCGATAAATCAGCTAATATAAAATCGATTATTAGTATTTTGCAAGAAATCGATAGCGTAGCTCTTCCCGAAACATTATCGATTATTCGCCTTAAGCATACCGATGCTCGCCAAGTTAGAGAGCTCTATCACCGACTCATAGGAAAAGATCCAACAAATCCTGTATTTAATCCGTTTACCAGACAACGAAAACCTTCGACAACCCACTACTTTACCGAAGCTACACGAGTTTTTGAAGAACCGTATTCCAACTCTTTGATCGTATTAGGCACTCGAGAAAACATTAAGCGATTTGAAGAGTTTATTG
>JACDFK010000004.1:16676-39154 GCA_013815795.1 Candidatus Babelota bacterium
CGACAAAAGCCTTGATGCACCCTTTTCACCTTTACATGTTATACAGCTTAAATATATTGATGCTCAGTCCATCGCTCGGATACTAAACGAAATTATCCCCAAATTTAATACAGCAAATCCAGCAAATACCGATGCCTCACTGGTAGGTGGAGTACGTGATGCTAATAAATTTTTCCGGCCAAGCGTTCGTATTACCGATGAGCCTTTTGGAAATAGGCTGATAATTAACGCAAACTATGATGAATATCTTAAGCTACTCGAACTTATCGAACGACTCGATGTAGAGCAGCCTCAATGCGCTATCAAAGTTCTAATTTTAAACGTTGATCTATCCAACACAAATCAGCTGGGTGTACAACTACGAAATAGAGCAGATTGCTGTCCAACCTCAGACTGTACCAACAGTGTTTTAGGTCAGAATGTCAATTTTCAAACAAGTAACATTGGCCCTATAGTAACAGATCAAGCAGGAACAGGAGCACAAAGACTCTTAGGCAACCTTCTTAATCTTGCTAACCAAGCACAAGGCGGTATATCCCCCTTTCAAGCAGGAACAACGCTTGTTACGCTTGGTCAAGATGCATTTGGTTTTTTTGGTCTCTTGAGCGCCCTTGAAGCCTACACTCGAGTAAGCGTTCTTGCCAATCCGTTCTTTGTAACTACCCATAAATATAAAGCTGAACTCAAAATTGGGGAAACTCGTCGTACTACCACCGCGCTTGTCGAAGGTGCTCGAGAAGCTCAAGCGCAAGGCGATCTGTCTGCAGATCTTCGTATCGTGATTACTCCTCAGATAAGTTATGATGATATGGTTACTCTCAATATATACGTAGAACTTGGTCAGTTTACCTCTCCCGATACAAACGATAGACTTGTAAAAAAGATTAGTACGGAAGCTTTAGTTGCTAATAAAGAGGTTCTTGCTCTGGGAGGACTTATTCGAGATAATGTATCAGAAAATATTACAAAGGTTCCCATTTTAGGAGATCTTCCTTTAATAGGCTTTCTTTTCAAGAATGTAACAAAAGTAGTTCAGCGGACGAGTTTGTTAATTCTTATTACCGCAGAAATTATTAAACCTCATGAACCTGAAGTTGCTCAAGCTTTCACGTTCTCGAAAATAAATGATGCTAAAAACACACTTCTCTCGATGAAATCTGAGGCTGCAGCACGAGATCCAATTCATCGATGGCTCTTCAACGATCACAAAAATAAAGAAAGTGGCGATATTGATAGATTTGTAGCAACTCAGCAACGCTACGTTGATGAAAGCCAAAAAAAATCCATGGTAGTTGCCATGGAGAACACACCGCCATCTCAGGAAAAAAGCTTACTTGATTTGGTCAAAGAAAAAGAACTATCTCGAGGAGTTCCTGCATGATCAAAAGGATATTTTTGCCTGAAAAAGTCGGCTCGTATTATTTATTTGATAAACGAACTATTGGCATTGAAATAGGACTGCACGAAATCTTTGCAACGACAGTTCTTGCTAAAGGACATTCAAGAACGATAGAAAAGCTCACACAAGAACCGATTGTTTCTAATGGAGTTTCCTACGATGAGCGCGTTATTAATGCCCTAAAAGCTTTAAGCCATAAAATGGGCCGCTACGATGAACTTTGTTGCATTATCCCCAGTTCCTTGGTTGTTTTTAAAAATATCACCCTTCCTTTTACCGGGATAAAAAAAACAAAAATGGTCATTCCTTTCGAAGTGGAATCGATGCTTCCTTTTACACTGGACCAAGCAGTGCTTGACAGTATTATCACCCATGAAGATACTGAAAAAAAACAGACCTCCCTTATCGTTGGGGCAGTAAAAAAAGAGATTGTCGATCGCTACATTCACTATTTTACCGGTGCAGGTTTTCCCGTACAGAAGATATCGATCGGTATATTTGAACTCTATGGCCTTTACAAACTTATCGAAGAAAAAAACGATACTGATGAAGCTGTTGGACTTATAAATATGGGATATGAAACCACCGAGTTAGTGTTACTCATACAGGGTCAACCCGCCGCAATAAGATCTTTACCACAAGGAATCATATCGATCGCTAAAAAGCTCGGAACTTTCACTCAAGGTGATATTACCGAAAACATACAAAAGCTCTTACGTTCAGGAGTCGACGAAACACGAGATACAGGATTTGCTCATGCAGCTCAACGTGCTTTTGAAGATCTCATACATGAGATCAGTTTTACCTATATGACCGCAACAAAAAAAGTGGAGCCTCAACAAAATCTTACTAAAATAATACTAGTGGGAGCAGCGGGCGATATTCCTGGAATTGCCGATTTTCTTACAAAAGAGTTAGGAATACCAAGCGTCCTTCTTGAACCAAAAAAGCTTATTCATAATGCTATTATTAAAAGTACTGTTCCATCCCTTTCCAATAACTTTATGCCGAGTATTGCGGCAGCTATTTCAACTGAAACTACCAGTGAATTTAATCTACATAAGCAGGCAGCTCAAAAAGAGGAAACGAACACTATTAATAAACAGCTCATTACAAGCGCTCTTTTGCTTTTTCTTCTGTTTTTTTCCTTTACTCTTTATAGCTTCTTTCGATTAAGAAATCTGCGGATGGCGTATGTCCAAGCAGAAAGAGAGTCTCTTGTTGCATTAAAAAAGAATTTTAAGCTAAAACCCAACCAAACTACAACACTCGCCCAAGCAAATAAAGCTGCTCAAGCGGAATTAATAAAACAGGAAACCACCTGGCATCGACTTTCTGCTGATAACCGCTATGCATTATTGCGCTATCTTGTTGAACTCAGCAAATGCATAAACTTGACAGAGACACAGTTAGATTTAACAAGTCTTATTCTAACCGATACCACTATTAAGCTGTACGGAAGCGTACCAGGATATCCACAGTTGACGAAACTACAAAGTCAACTTGAGTGTCCACTTTTTAAGAGACTTCCTAAACTGCAAGATCCAAATTTTAAATCGGAACCTATAACGCTCACTATTAATAAAGAGGAGCTCTAATGGAATGGCTCAATAGACTTCAAGAATACCTTAAAAATCTTGAAAATCAGGACTTATACAAAAATTTCGGTGCTTTTTTGGCAATGCTCTTTCTTTTACTTAGTATGGCTGGATATCTCCACTATAGAAGAGTACGGCGCTATACTTCCGACTTAAAAAACATTGAAAATCTCAGAGCCGACACACGAAGAATTATAAATAACTATAAAGCTGTTACCGCTCAAAGACAAAAAGTCGAAGAACTACTTGCTCAAAACAAAAACTTTCGCATAGCGGAAGCATACCAAGCTATTGTACAAAAATTAGGGTTATTTCCTCGATTAAAAGACGCCATTTCCCCTGCTATAGGAGAAACGACGAGCGGTAAAACAGAAGTAACGGTAACTTCTCAATTTAGTGGCATAAGCATGAAAAACCTTACCGATCTTCTTGCTCAAATAGCCTCTGTTCCTCAGCTTTACACCAAAGATATACACATAAAAAAGACCCCGCAAGCACAAGCTGTAGATCTTGATATAACTACTGCAACGCTAGAACCGGGCTCTGCCGAATAAGGATTCTCTCATGATACAACAAACTCTTTTTCTGCTTCTTTCGTGTACTAGTATGATAAGTCTTGCTCAAGAGAAGGCTCCTCAGCAGGCAAAAAAAACGCAAAAGACTCCTCCCTCCTCAAAGAAAAACGGAACGCTGGTCCCTTTTTCTTTTGATAAAAAAAATCTTATCGAAATAGTAGAAAGCCTTACTACGCAAAAAGGAGTTACTCTCATACTGCCTCAAGGAAATAATCTTGAGATACTTAGAAAACAGACGGTAACCTTTCAACCCTATGGAACACGGGAACTACCTTTTGATGAAGCCTGGACTATGATGCTCACTTTTCTTGAGCTCTCTAGATTTGCTCTTTCTGAAAAAAAGAAGGGTGAATATACGATTACGCCTATCGGCAGACCTGATGAACCAGGGATATCACGGGAAGTACTTCCTCTTTTTGTAAATACACCGTATGATCAGCTTCCAAAAAGCGATGCAAGAATCCGTTACCTTTTTTACCTTCAAAATTTAAAGACGCCCAGTCCAGAAGATAGAGAAACGAACCCTATTGCGCGTATCTTTAAAGATCTTCTTTCTGCAGGATCTCCGGTGATTTACGAGCCTAAATCGAACGGTTTTATTATCACCGATAAAGCATCAACAATAGCTTCTGCCATGATGATTATCTCTGAGCTTGATAAAAGCGGGTATAAAGAAACGATCACCATACTAGATCTTCATTTTATTCCTGCAGCTGAAATAGTAAAAGTTTTTGAAATGTTACGTAAAGCAGCAGGAGAAATAGCTACGCCCGCCCAACCCTTTATTCGAAGTGATCCAAAAACAGAATCCTTAGGATATTTTGCCAGTGACACAAAAATCATTGCTGACAATCGTCAAAACCGGCTTATCGTTATGGGAAGAGAGTCGGCTGTCGAGCGCATTTCAGACTTTGTAACTCAGTATATGGATACACCACCCGAGACTGGACAATCGGTGCTTCACTATTACGATCTTCAGTACTTAGATGCTAAAACTTTTGCTGAAGTGCTCTCCCGAGTAGTATCATCTCCAGAACCAGCCGGACCACAAGCGAGAGTCGCTCCCACGACGGGACCAGAGCGGTATTTTCAAGGCGTAGTAGTAATGGCAGAAGAGATAAAAGAAGCAGAAGCCAAAGCGACTACCGAAGAAATAACACTAGAAGCGAAAGGCAGCTTTTTAGCGACGGGTCTTGCAAAACAGACCACTAAAATGGGGGGAAACCGACTTATTGTGGCAGCTTTACAGGACGATTGGCAACGTATTGTTGAGTTTATACAGTCTGTAGACAAACCTCAAAGACAGGTCATATTAGAAGTACTTATTGTAGATGTTATCAGTACAAAAAGCAGAATTATAGCAGGTACTACACGAACACGAGAAGATTGTAACGCTCAAGATGGAGTTCAGTTTCTTTCCTCAAATATATCTCCCGTGAACAACGTTCTTGGAGCAAATCCACAAAATCTTAACGAAGATCTTTTACAGGTACTGAGCCCTAATACAGCAGGCACACGTCCTGTTACTTCCTTGCTAGCAGCTGGATCACTTATAATATCAATTAATGATCCCCGAACACCGGGCGTTTCATCATTAATTCAGGTGCTTGATTCAGTAGTAAACAATAGGGTTTTATCTCATCCTTACTTAGTAACAACAAACAACCAACTTGCCACTATTGCTTCACAAGAAATTCGAAGAGCACAAGGAGATGCTGTTCCTGGTGCTGCCGGGGTAGTAACCATAGAAATTATAGATCTTCCTGCGACACTTCAGGTGCAAATGGTACCTCGAATAAGCTCACTTAATAGACTCAGCCTACAAATAGCGGTCGATATTAATGAGTTTGTAAATGCTAGCTCAAGCACTCGAACCACACGCCGCGTAAACACTAATGCCAATATGGCCAGTGGAGAGGTTCTGGTTATTGGTGGGTTAACACGTGTCGATCAACTGGACCGAGCTTTAGGAACCCCACTTTTAAATAGAATTCCTCTTTTGAATATTTTTTTTAGCAATAAGACAAAGACTGTCTCTAGAACAAATCTTGCAATATTAATTTCCCCTACGATAATAGAACCAAAATTACGTGGAGGAGCAGATGTCTATACTACCGATAAGATACGAAAATCACGACGTGATATTGACGATTCAGTAATTTTCGGAAATCAAAAAGACCCTATAACCCGTCTTTTCTTTAGATCAGGCAGAGAAGCCGATTCTCTATTACAGGGCTACCTTTCGGAGGTTATTAATCCACCTGATGCTGAACTCATAAAGACTAAAAAAGAGCGTTTAAGAGATGCAGAAATTATACAAAATGCGAAAAAAAGGAAAAAAGTACCTGTAAAAGCAGGTATCGTTAAAGAGCTTCCTGCATAAGGCGTTAGTGTGAACAGTATATGAAGATTGATAAGCATTTTCTAAACTATTGGGGGAAGAAGAAGCCCGTGAAAAACACACTCTTCTTCCTTCATCTATGCCTTGTAGTATATGTAAATTCGGTAGAGGCGGTACCTCAACCGACTGCTATGAGCCCCAATAGACCGGTAAATGATAGCTCTACGATGCACCCTCTTAAGCACCCTACTAACGAAAGTCCTTTAGAAACCATCGATTTTTCTTTTGAAAAAAAGAAGCTTACTACGATAGTAGAAGAGATTGCTGAAAGAAAAAATATTTCTCTTATTTTTCCTACGGGTGTAGCCCTTGCTGCTCTTAATAAGCAGTTAATCACCTACCATCCTCATGGAAAAAGCGAAATCTCCTTAGATAAAGCATGGCATCTTCTTATGACATTTATGGAGCTCTCGGGATTTAGCCTTCTGGCTAAAAATGATTCTATGTACACTATTATAGATAAAAAAGCTATTGAAGGCGGTACTATTCCCCGTGAAGTTCTTCCACTGTATGTTGAAACTCCTGCTGAGAATCTGCCATCTTCACAAGAACCGATTAGATATATCTACTATATAAGTAGCATGAAAGTTCCGCAGCCTGCTGAACGGGAAGCTCATCCGTTAAACAGTATGCTTAAACAGTTCTTATCTCCTGGAGCTTCAGTGCTTTTTGAGCCGAGTTCGAACGGCATCATCATGACTGATAGGGCCCCCCATATTGCATCTATTATAAAGATTTTGAAAGAATTTGATTCACGGGGTTTTGAAGAGCAGTTAGACTATGTTCCTCTACAGTACGTATCTGCCCAAAAGGTTGTACAGATTTTCGATACTCTTAGGAAAGCCTCAGGAGAGCAACCGCCTCCCCCTGGACCTCAAAATAGAACCGGAAGTGTCTCTTCCCCTTCCTATTTTGCTCAAGATACACGCATTATAGCTCACGAGAGTAATAATGCGGTAATAATAATGGGCAAAGAAAATACGGTAGGGCGTATAAGTGACTTTATTAAAGGTTCTATTGATGCACCACCTGAAAGTGGAAAATCTATTCTCCATTATTATGATCTTCAATATCTCGATGCTCAAGCGTTTGCTCCTCAACTTCAAAGAGCTGTTTCTACCGTTCTTGAAGGAGGCACTCAAGCAACACAGATTCCTACCAGAGATGGATCTGAGCGGTATCTTCAAGGAGTACAGGTCTTAGCAGAAGGATATATCGAAATACAAAAGCCCGCCACCACTGAAAAAATTCAGATTGAGCAAAAAGGGGGAATGGAAATAATGGGCGTAGAAGGGGTACAAAAAATTGGAGGAAATCGCCTTATTATTGCTGCACGCCAAGATGACTGGGAAATTGTTAAAAGCCTTATAAAAAAACTTGATATAAAGCGACGCCAGGTACTTTTAGAGGTGTATATAATAGATTTTACCTATGAACAGCAAAATATAGTAGCTTCGGACCTGCGCAATAGAACGGATAACTGCTCGAATTCAGGAGTACAGTTTTTAGCATCTCATATAAGTCCCCCCGCGAACGTTCTTGGGACCAACCCTACTCAGTTAGCTCAAGATCTTCTGCAGATTACAGGGCCCACTGAGCTCGGTCGCCGGCTTAACCGGGGATCTTTGCTTATTTCCCTGAATGATCCTCTTACACCCGGTATTTTTGGTCTTCTTCAGATATTGCAAAGATCTATAAATGTAAAAATACAGTCTCATCCTTATCTGATAATAACAGACCAACAGACCGGTAGCATCGAATCTGAAGAAATTAGATTTCTGCAAGGCGATCTAGTCACAACTGCAAACGGAACCTTTACTATTCCTCTTGAAAACGTTTCCGCAACCTTAAAAGTAGTAGTAACTCCCCATATCGCATCGGAAGACAGAGTGCGTTTAGATATAGGATTTACTGCAGATGAGTTTGTAAGTACGAATAGTAATACCCGTCTAACTCGAGGGCTAAAAACCACTGCAACTCTAGCATCTGGACAGATTTTAGCTATGGGAGGACTTCTTCGAAATGATACGTTAAGTAGAGAAACGTTTACTCCCCTTCTAGGAAAAGTTCCTCTTGCAGGTGTTTTTTTTAGAGGAGAAAATAAGGACGAAACCATTACCAATATTGTTCTGTTGGCCTCACCTACGATTATCGAGCCACGAAAAACGGATATCATTAAAAACGAAAAAACGCGTGAAAAAGTTGCAGAGGTCATTCTTCACGAAAATGTTCATCAACAAACAAGAGATCCTCTCTATAATCTTTTTTTCCAAGAGCCTGAAAATCATATGGTACGCTCATATTTTCAAGAAAGTACCAATTTACAAGATATAGGCCTCTCGCCACACGATAAACCGATTAAGCTTATTGCTACAAAAAAGCCGCTGCAAAAACAGGAAGAGACTTTCAAAATCGATACCCTTAAGGAGCTTCTCGCTTTTGAGGATCTACCTCCCGTACGTAAAAAAAACAGTTTTAGGAAAGTATAGAAATCTCTGCCTGTCTGAGCACAGTTCACCGCATTGTCACGAACGTGACTGTCCCGGGAAGATAACAGAAGTAGTTATAGCAGGTTCTCTCATAACACGAGCAGAAACCGTATATTCTTTTATTTTTAATGCCCTATAAACTATTTCATAGAGCATCTTCTATAAACTACAAGGCTCTTAACCGTTTCTGTATTCCGTGTTAATCTCTATGTAAATATTGAGCCAAAAGAACCAAAGCAGAGGAGCCTACGGCCATTATAATATCACGTACAGCCACATCATAATGAGTACCGGTGCTTATAATATTAAGAGCGATAGCTATAAGACCAAGAGTAACAAGAGATCCGCCTAGAATAGGCTTTAAAAGGACTAACACTCCAAAAATAATTTCTGTTAAACCCATGCCACGTAAAAGCGATTGCATTGAAATATTAAAAAAAGCAGGAATTGCATCATTTATATAAATATGCCACTCACCAATATAGTAAAGAAACTTATCTGCTCCAGCCACAATAGGAAGTAGGCCATAAGCAATATAGAGTAACCTATAGGCAAGAAAAATTTTAGTAGTCATGGAATACCCTCCTGAGGTAATTTTTAGATTAGATTGAAGGAATATTTAACATAGTCCCAAACCTCTTAATCTGTTTCTAAGCAACTTTTTACACAATGACTCTATCCTCTCTACATCTTAGTATAGTAATGTATACGCACTTAAGTTCTCATATAAGTTCAAGGGAGTAGAGCTTTTCAACACCTTTCTTAGAGATTCGTTCTAAATTTTTTAGCTACGTTTTTTACTATTTTTCATAGTAAGTAAGACATACGTCATGGTACTTATAATACGCAGAGAGAGGTTACTCTGTCAAACATGCCTAAGAGTAGATCCCACATTTCAAACGAACAGCACAGATTAAAATCACTAAAAATACCCCCCGCCAAAAACACTATAATCTCTTGCAATAAAACCACTCAACTTTTTAATGCAGCCCTTATACTAGCTATGTATCTAACAAAAGCTACTTAATAAAGGTAGTATACAAACTAACGGATAAAGAAATACCTTCCACAGGGACGATGGCTTCGATCTTTTTTTGCTATTATGTATGATACAGGTAAAACGGTAAAAATACGTTAAAACTAAGTTCAAATTGACATATTAAAAAAACGGAGTATTCTTATAAAGAAGTAAAATTTTAACTTTTAAAATGATGAAATACAGTCCAGGAAAGGATATATATGAACTTTACAAAAAAATTAGTACTAACAGCTTTATCAACTATAGGATTGGTCAACTTTTCTAGTGAATGCATGGATAAAACAGTTACCACTATGCAGATAAACTCTGAATCATGCCCCATTTGTTTGGAAACATTTAGTAATAAATGCTTACCTCTCCAATTTAACTGTTCTACAACAAAGGATGGATATTCTCAACCTCATACATTATGCTTAGCATGCACAAAAAAATTAACGGAAACCAGTACCCTATGTCCTCTTTGTAGAAATGAATTAGAGTTCTTTGATCCTCATACACATTCAAAAAATATTCATCCGCAAGCAAATCCTTCACTTTACTATGATTTAGAAGCCTGGAAAAATCTTGACTCGATAAGAACTGTTATCCCTGCAAGTGTTTTCCTATGCACGAAAGAGGCTTGGAAATTTGAGCATGCTAAAACCCTCTTCGAACATAATGATAGCATCGGAAAAATAGTGTTCAGCCCTGACAAAAAAATAGTTCTTACGGGGCCTACTTTGTATTCACACAATAAAAATATAGTGTATGTGTGGGATACTTGCACAGAAAAACTAATAACACAGCTAAAAGGCTCGTTTAATACCATTACCTCCCTAGCATTTAGCTTTGATGGACGAATGATCCTTGTAGGAGGAGATGATGGTACAGTACAGCTATATCATTCTAATACCGGTGAAATAATCAAACAGTTAAAACAGGAATCAGTAGTCTCTTCAGTTGGGTCTTCCCCTGATGGCACAATGATTATTACAGGATCATGGGATAGCAAGATTAGTGTATGGGATTTTCAAACTGGAACACTGATAAAGGAATTACAAGGGAACTCTCCTCTTATATCCGTAGCACTATTTAGCCCTGATAGTTCTCTCATTATCGCTGTACATTCAACTAATACAGTCTACGTATGGAATACTCAAACATTTGAGCTCATAAACCAGTTAGATAAAAAAGGGCTTACTCAGCAGTCTCATAAGTCTATAATACTCTCAGGAAGTGATGGTAAAACAATCGAAGGAATGATGTTTGTTCCAGAGAAAATTTGGGCTGCCCTCCCATTGTAATTAATTAAAACTAGGATCACAGAAAAGGAGAGTCTGTACTCTCCTTTCTTTTGAGTTATTTTTTTGCCGCCTTATTTTAAAACATCCTGTGCTTGAATATAAGTGCTAACTTCATCGAGGTTTTTAATACGTTGATTCAAATGCGCTTTGTAATCCACGCCCTTTTTCATATTCTCTAAACCATATTTTATTTGGAAGCCACTGATACCAGTTGTAGTTGCAAGAAATAAAAAAGGGAATCCGCCGGGAATACAAGGCGCAATATCCCACCAGGTTATACGACCAGTTATGGCGCTTGAAGACACCTGTGCCCTCACTACGTTTTTGCCTGCTTGTGCGATTAGATTCATCAATTCATAAACAGGCCCAAACAACCGATAGGGGTGACATATTGCCTTTATCTTATTTATTCTAGTTTTCTTATCTTGCTCTATATCGTTTTTCGTTTCTTCAGGGGTAAGACGGGTTGTAACTCTCAGATAGTCAATCCAGTAACACAATGCTACGCTTGCTAACCCATACAGTCCACCAGCTGTTTGAGCTAAACCTTTCGCAAGAATAGATTTTTTTACGTTGTTATCACCTAGAGCAGTAAGCTCTTGCTCAAGCGTTTTCTTTGTTTTTTCTACAATGCTTATAAGATCCTTTCGAAAAATAGCTTTTTCTTCTTGTACTATTTCCATCTGCATATAGTTGTCATATTCTGCTTTAAACGTAGGAACTTGCAAAGCTACTTCACTAATGAGTGCTTTAAGTCTATTTTCGTTCAATACCTGTTGTTTATTTTCACCATACACTGCTGAAATACACATAAAGGAGAACAGAGCACAAACAAAAGCATTTCTTGTCAATTTAATCATACTATTTTTCCTTGTTTTTTAAAAATGTCTTTTATATCGCTTCAGTGGTTTCTACGATTTAATATTAACTATACCGATAAAATATCATAATAACAACAGGGATAGGCTATGGAAAAGCGCTCTACAAGGACAAGAACTATTAAAAATATTCGTCATGGACTTCGCAGAGCTTTTATGTAATTGGAACACAGAAGCTACCCACTTTTATAAACAGAAATCCTACTTATAAATTTTAAAGATCTAAAACAAGAATCGTACCCGCTCATGTTTTTTCTACCGTAGGAAACTTAAACTTCCGCTACCATACTCGTTCTCCTATTTTACACTCAGCTTGTCTATCGTGCAGATCGTACACACGATTTTCCTATAAAAAAAGAAATCAAGTTTCTCTACTGTTTCTGGTTTATAAAGGATAATACTCTAATTTTTTATTGCTGCCCAAATACTTTTTATGAATAACTTTCTAAAAAAACATATTTTATAGCTTAATTTAAACTTCAAAAAGAGGAGCTATCTTCATAATCATTGAGCAGCGCAAATGTTAATTCATCCTCAATAGCTAAAATTCTATTATATTTTGCAAGACGTTCTGAACCAGAACAACTACCAGCCTTTATTTGACCTGAGCTTGTTCCAATAGCGAGATCTGCAATAAAAGAGTCTTCAGTTTCTAAAGAACGATGCGAAATAATGGTCTGCAGTCCTTTACTTTTACATAAACTTATTACTTGCAGAACTTCGGTAATGGTACCCACTTGATTAGGCTTAATAATAACGGAGGTTGCAGTTTTTTCTTCCGCCGCACGAAGCACCCGGTATATATCTGTGACGCACAGATCGTCTCCTACAATCTGGACTTTATCTCCTAAAGCCTTCGTAAGAGTTTTCCAACCTTCCCAGTCATCTTGGCTTAAACCATCTTCTATAGAATAAATAGGATACTGAGAAATTAGCCCTTCATAATAAGCAATCATCTGATCGCTTGAATACTGCTCATCGCCCCACTGGTAAAGACCAGTGTCTTCAGAATAAAAATGAGATGAAGCAATATCTAAAGCGATTACGCACCCAAGTTCCTCAGTAGACCCTACCGATTGCATAGCCTGAAGTAACATATCTAAAGCTTCTTTTTCATTCCTAAATCCTGCACTATATCCACCTTCAATGCCAACCGCTGTTGACCGTCCCTCTTTTTTTAGAAGTTCTCCAAGCGCATGAAAGACCTGTACCCCTACTTCAAAAGAAGCACGAAAAGATTGTGCAGCTATAGGAACTACCATAAATTCTTGGATATGCAGTCCATTATCAGCATGAGCTCCACCATTAATAATATTCAAAAACGGAAAGGGCATACTCACACTATCAAGATCTAAAAGCTCTGCAAAAAACTCATATAACGTAATGCCTTCACAGAGTGCTTCCGCTCTGTACATGGCCATACTTACTGCTAGTAGTGCATTAGCACCTAATTTTGATTTATCAGCAGTTCCATCAAGTTCAAGCATTCTTAAATCCATCTCCAATGCCCGGGGAGCCTGTCCAGTAAGAAGAGGAGCGATCTTTTGTTCTATATTCTCCACAGCCTTTAAGACACCTCGTCCACTTAATCGAGACCCACCATCGCGAAACTCAACAGCTTCATGTGCTCCTACAGAGGTCCCTGAAGGAACCGAAGCTTGAACAGAAGCTCCATTTTCTAAAAAGATCTCACACTGTACTGTGGGCCAGCCTTGTGAATTATATATTTCCCGTGCAACAATTCGCTCAATTTTCATACGTAACCTACTATTAAACTCTTGACGCCTTACCTCGGACCATTACACACTAAGATAAAACGAGTCACATTATTTTTGAAAGGGTTTTATAAATGATGCTAGATAACTTAACCTACAACAAGGTAAAATTGCTCTATAAATTAAGCGATCTATGCTGGTTTATAGAAAAACATGCAGCTACCGACGCTACCGCTGGGGGAGACGCCGAATGCGCAGAATCACTTTTGGCACTTAAACGCGATCTACAAAAACATATTGAAAAGATACAAAAAGGACTGTGTTTACTCACGCAATAATCTTTATCAAGGGAGCTTTAAGCTCCCTTGATCTTTTGAAAACTAACTTCCTTTATGCATACATCACGCACTGCTTTAAGCCCAGAATTCGACTTTTACGTATTAAGCACACTTTGTATATTCACACCAACACAAAAGCTCCTTAAAGACGCTGCGTAGATGAGATACTTTTATCGTACGTATCGATGTTTCACAAGAAAGGACTAAGCTTTTCTGGTTTTCAAATCAATATCCCATAGACTTTTGAGTGCGAGAATCTTGAGGTTCTCAATGGACTTATAGGGATGACCCTTACTATGCAAACGTTTCAGTTCATTTCCCCGTTTACAGCACGCAATAAGCTCGGTATAGTTTTTAATACCTTGAAAGAGTTTATCGATACTAATTTCATGAACTTTCCCATATCCCGTATCATATCCCGCAGCTTCGATAAGAAGATTTTTCTTAACGTCACTTACAATCATTACGTGCCCTGAATACCAGAGTAGATCCCCTTCTTGCAGTTTCTCGTTTTCTTTAAGAGTCTTCATGTAGTAGTAAAGCGTAAAAGAATTTTTATAAAAATAAGGTATTCCACATATTTGGGCAGCACATAAGATCATACTTGAACAGTCAAATCCCGATAAAGGTTGTGATTGAATATGATTACGATGCCAATAAGAGATTTTTTCATCATCACGTAGTCCACAGGCAATAGAAAACCCTCGAGAAATAATTTTTCCGTTATGACTACATCCACCAAATACATAAGGAATAATTCCATTATGATTGTGAGCCCATTCTTTTAAGACTTGTACAAAAAGAGCTCGGGCCTGAAACTGCTTTTGTGGATAAGAAATAAGAGCGAATGGTGTCGGAACATAACTTACAACAGACTTAAAAGAGCTCATATCAAGTATAAACACAGCATAACGATCCTTGGTATCTTTTGCAGAACATCTCATAAAGCGCGTTCCAGCAGAATACGTTTTTCGAGTACGCAGATCAGACCACGGTGAAATAAGGGTTAGTACATTTTTATTACACTGATAAGAAAAATCACTCATTCTACACGGAGGTGGTACAGACGAAAGAACTTCCTTTGGGGGGAGATCTTTCAAAAACACAAGATCTTTTCTATCTATCCAAAATGTTTTATAGTCTTTTTTATCATGTCCTCTATAGAAAAAATGTTGAACTTCACATTCAACCTCATCCTTTAAGCAGGTCTGCACCTTCACAAGTTCATTAAATTTAAGCTGATGAATTCGAAAACCTATTGAAAAACCTTTATCAGGAGCGCAAGGAAAAGTACTATAAGAAAAAGGAGGTAAGCCCTGAAAACGAGAAAGCCTTTCGGCAGATAAATCTGCGCTCGGGACTTTGACCAGTGCCCACCTATCTGTAGCCGCTATTTTATTACCGACCGTTATGAAGAGCATACAGCAGATAGAAAGAGTAAAACAACTAGATGCTCGAAGTGTTTTTTTTAGTAATACATACATCCGTTGTGTCCTTAACATTAAACATATTTTATTATGTACCACTTTTTCTTCAAAAAATAGATCAATAAAAAAAGTTTTTAGGACCTATGTTTTTACAATCACTCTAAAGAGCATAGGTTCTTTTATTATATTCTTTTATCACGTGCCTGTTAAAATAGACAGTCAATCCCTATATTACCTGATATTTTTACAAAAAGAAGAGCTTTCCCTTATGAGAATTCTTAGGTAGAGCGTGCAATTTTTCACAGACTCTCGTGGTACCTATTGATTTCACACAATAGAATTTCTACTTTACCTATGCCTCTACCACTACTGGCTATAAAGAAGGGTGCTACCGATCTCTGTACCTATTTCTCCTTAACTCGAATCTTCTATTTTTATAACTATGATTTTTAAGTAACGAGCATTCATTTCAAAACTCAATACCTTACCTATAATCAATACAGTTCTTACCAAGGAAATTCCACTTTCTGATATACAAGATAGCATAATCCCTCTATACTACAGTTCAGAATTAAAAATGAGCATCCTGTAGGTGATCGTGTACTCTCTACAAAAATAAATGCTTACGTATGTTCCTACAAAAAAGGCTTAGGAAATATTCATATGACTACATTACTTCCTGCAGTTCTATCGATAAGCGCATTTCTTATTGCCATTACTTTTCATGAATTTTGCCATGCATTGGCCGCTTATAAGTTAGGCGACTCAACGGCTCAAAGAATGGGACGACTTACTCTTAATCCCCTTTCGCATATAGATCCCCTCGGTCTTCTATGCATGATTTTCATAGGTATTGGCTGGGCTCGCCCTGTTCCTATGAATCCAAACAATTTAAAATTTCCACGTTTCTACTCAGTTCTTATAGGTCTTGCCGGCCCTTTTTCTAATTTTTTTCTAGCGCTGCTCTCCTTGTTTATTTTACAGTATGTGCCAGTTAATCTTACAAGCTCTCTTTATATCTCCCTGATGCCATTTTTTACACTCTTAGCAAGAATTAATATAATGCTTGGTCTTTTTAATCTTCTTCCCATTCCGCCTCTCGACGGAAGTCATCTGCTACGAGCAGTGATTCCTCAAAACTGGGAATCGGTCTATAATACGGTTCAACAAATCTCAATCATTTTTCTGCTCATTCTTGTTTCCACTACCGGGTTTCGAAAAACCTTTAACAAAGCCATGAACAGGACTCTTACTCTTTTTCAAAATATCGTTTCCCGCGCTTGACCATCTATTTTCTCTACCAAAAACAAAAAGAGATTCGCTTATCTCTTTATTTATTTTTATTTGAAATATTGATTTTAAGAAAACGACTCCTTTATACTTGATGGTAAAGGTTAAGAATTAAATAGAACTTTATACATAACAGGAAATGTATGCGCATAACAGTACTTCTTTTTTTCATTATAGGTGCATCACCGCTTAAAGCGTATGAAGCTGTTAAATACAAACAGCTCCTCAACCAAGTGATTAAAGACCTTAACGAAACACAAAAATTAAATACAGAAAAAATGATGATGCTCGCAAAAGATCATTCCTATGTACTCAGAAAAGAACAGGAAAGAAGAAGCCCCTCATTTACAAAACGGGTTGATCCGATTATTAAGGGGAATAGTTCAGTTTTGGAAGGCCTTACTGCAGAAAATAGACTTATACAGGAGCAGATTCAACAATTTACGAGCAAGCTTTCCCCAGCAGTACTTTCATCTTTAAATAATGAAGTACAAGAAACGCACGCTTTACGTAGAGCTCAAACTGAAGCTTCTATTGCATCGCTTCAAAGAGAGATCGCTCGAGCACAGGTGGCACAAACTTTTTTTGAAAATCGAAAGAAACAGAGTGATCCAGCATTTACTCAAGGTATCGACTCATTCCAACAAAACTGGAATAAAAAAAGATCGAAACTCACTTCACAACTACTTTCAGAAAATTCTGTTTTACGATCATTACCCTAAAAAGTTTTTATTTAAGTTGATGATGCAGTTGCTCATCATGTAGCTCTTGTAACTCTTTATTTAAAAAGTAACTTAAAAAAGTCCTAATAATTACGATCGATGCCAGTATTCCTAGATCATAGTAGGTCGGACGAAGAACCGATTCGATAATGTCTGCAGCAACAAAAAACTCTAGTCCCAAAATTATACCGTAACCCAACTCTACTCGAATATCATTGATCTGAACAGTATATCCCATCAAAAATTTATAAAAATTATAGAATGCTCGTATACTTACTACCACGATAATAATAATCCCAATAAATGAAATTATCGTCCCCGCTACTTCTGCTATTTTTTCTACCCACATCAATGACTCTCCCTCTTACCGTATTATGCTAAGCTATAAAACCCTTGACGATTAACTATGAATCCTTCTTTCTGCAAATCTAAAAGAATAGAAAGTATTTTCTCTTGATCGCGATTTATAGAAGTTAGAAATTCATCTTCTGCTATCACGGGTATCTCAACTAACAGTTTAAGGATAAGACCCCTCACTTGTCTATCAGATCCTTCAAATTTTGACTGAGTTACATAATGAGCGCTTTTACGACTAGGGTTTTTATACTTTTTTTTAAGCATAACTCCATAGTCCATCAGTGCATAGTACCAGGCCCGAGAGTCTTGCTCATCAAGAGTTTGAGCTATAAGGGAAATAATTTCAGCATCCTTCACTTGGGTAGAATGAGGGAAAAAGCAGTGAATATAGACAGATCGAATATTTGTTTCAATAAAAACAGTAGGTTTATTAAAAGCAAAAGCACAAATCGATGATGCTGTGGCTTTACCAATCCCTTTAAAAGTGCTTAAAATTTCAGGATCTTGCGGAACTATCCCCGAAAATTCCTCACAGACCCGTTTTGCAAAGAGCTGCAATGACAATGCACGTCTATTATATCCAAGTCCCTGCCATACTGCCAAAAGATCAGATGTTTGCGCGCACGCAAGAGCTTCAAGAGTCGGAAAAAGAATAATAAACTGCTCAAACTTATGCTTAACTCGTTCTACCTGAGTCTGCTGAAGCATGATTTCCGATACTACAACATAATAGGGATTATCACTATCACGCCATGCCAATATTCTCTTATTGTCCTTGTAATAGTCATAAATCAAGGTTCTAAAAAGATCCCTACCCTCTTGAGAGAGCGCATCCCCTACAATGTGATGCTGAAAATCTATTTTCTCATTATCAACCATACTTTTCCTTTGGAAAAATAGCTTTACTTACTATAATCTCTTAAAGAGAGTTATACACCGTATTAAAAAAGTCTAAGCACTAATTATTTGAAACTGTAGTTACTTATTTCTCTTAAAGTGTACTGCTGGTTTCACAGAATCAGCAAGTCCCTTAAGCATTTCTCTATTTTCTAAAAAGCTATAATCAAATCCCGTCTGTTCAAATTCCTTAAATCCGGCGTGAGCTCCCACAAGTACTGCCGCGAGAGTTGCTATACTATCGCTATCGCCCGGGGTGTTTACCGATTCCTGTAAAGCCATAGTAAGATCATGAGGATGCCGTAAAAAAACATATACAGCAGCCGCTACTGCCTCATCTGCGGCCCACCCTAATAAGAAACCTTCTGATGAACGAAACCCTTTTTTTCTATTATGGGTGCCTAGAACTACGCTCGGCGTAGTGCCTTTCTGTGCTTGTAGAGCCGCATACGCAATCATATCACTCGTAAGGAGTCTATCTTCTCTAACTGATTGTTGTTGCAATACCTGATAAGCATAAGGCTTGTAGAGCTTTTCGGCCCCATCAAACTTTCGCGCTGCCATAATCATCTTTTCTACAGCTTCTTCAGGTGCATCCCCTTGTAGAAGTGCAGCTATACCTACAGCAATCGCCGCAGATGCAGCACGTGCCATAGGATTTCTATGAGTTATCCGCGACTGATAATCTGCATACAGTGCAGCTCTCGTACTGTTTTTATTAAATACGATACCCAAAGGCCACGCGCGCATAACCGATCCACAGCCTCCTTCTGCTGCAACTGCAAGATCCATTTTTTTGTCATACGTAGGAATATCATTTAGTTCTAAGAGTCTTGAAAAATCTAGACATGCCTTACGATTTTGTATTCCATGAGCTCGTATATGATATAAAGGATCGATAGTAAGCGCATGTTCTCCAAAAAGACCTTTAAATCGTTCTGTTAAAGCGCTCATAAAGACTTTAGCATTACGTGTATTTTCTTTACAAAGACCTTTAAACCGCGCGTTTAAAACATCAGTAAGCTCTTGAGCATGAAGAGCCTTTAACGATTCTTCAAAAACAATAATCGACATCACCGTATCGTCTGTATAGGCAGCAATGCGCTCATGGGTAAGAGGATGAGTAATCCAATCATTTTTTTTAAAATCATTAAAAGAGGTAACCCCTTTTTGCCCATATTTCCGCTGGATTTCTTCAGTCGTATCGATAAATTCAGTTACTCTTCCTAACGCATCGCCCAGAGCAGCACCAAAAAGAGCGCCCTTTATTTTATCCTGAAAAAGGACCTCTTTTCCAGACCAAACTCTCTGTTTCTCTTTTACTTCATTCACTGCTAGTGCAGCAGACGGGCTGATTGTATGAGTAAATTTTTCTTTTACATAATAACCACCGACAAAAGACGCTGAAACCAGCCCTAAGAGTGTTAATAGTTGAACCATTTGTATTCCTTTGTTATAAGCTCATTACATTAATTATTTAAATACAGCATATCATGTGTAACTAACTATACAAATGGCCACTTTTTTTAGCATTAACACAGCTTCAAAATTCTTTGCTAGATCAGGTATCACAAGGCAAAACTATCACATTCGCATGTGGGCGCAGAGGTGCTTACGTGCCTCTACACAAATCAATAGAAAAAGAGTTTGTTATAAAAAAGAGAAAAAGAGCAGCATGTACGAATGCTGCTCTTTTTCTCTTAAAGATCTTATACTCTTCCTACACGAATAAGAATGAAATGTTCGGTATCCATATACCGTTTTACCGCATCTTGCATAGCTTCTTTTGTGATGCTATCCAACACACGAGGACGAATATCATAATAGTCTGGCGGGAACTGGTATTTATCCATAAAAAGAAAGGTCAGGGCAATTTGATAGTTGGTTGCAAAATTATCCACAAGAGAGTTTACGATAGCTCTTTTTGCGCTAACAAATTCATCATCACTTACGTTATCGATTGCGGTATTAATAACTCCTGCTATTGCCGATTCAGCCTCTTTTAGCCGATCATTAGAGACAATAGTTTTTACCGTAATAGTTCCTTTTTGCTCGCTTGCACCAGCGATTAATGAACCACTTATGCTATAAAAAAGACCTGACTGCTCTCGTAACGCAAAAAGGCGTGAAGACATAGTGCCCAAAAAGCCTCCTGAAAATATCTGGTCAAAAATAAGCAGTGCATCATAATCCTTGTTCATACGATCAACCGAAACACCGGCAAAACAGAGAGTTGTCTGATCTCGTAATAAAGGATAGTTTTTTTCATGGTAAAAAAGAGGGTCGATTGTTCCTACGGGCAACGCCGGAACTTCTGGACCATGCCAATATCCCAGCGAAGCTTCAAAAAGATCTTTTATTACATAACCTTCCAGGTTACCAACTAAAGAGATTCGAGTCCCCTGCGGTGTTATAAAGTCCTTGTAATAAGCTATCAAGTCATCACGAGTAATACTTTCGACGCCTTCTTTTGTTCCAAGACGGGACTTGCGCTGAGGAAGATGCTTATAAATCTCTTCACGAGCAAGCTGAACACTAAACTGCATCGGACTATCCCAAAAGTCTTGAAGCTCGGCAAGCATCTGTCCACGAATTTTTTCGATCGATTCAAGAGGAAATGTTGCCTGCATAAGCATTTCATTTACAAACTCAAGTGCCTTTGGCAAATCGACTGAGAGGAAACTCATATTTATTTGACCCGCTGCGGAATCAAGAAACATCCCATATGACTCAACAGCAGCAAGAAATTCGTGGCCCATATAGGTGCGTGTACCTTCAAGAAGCATAGCGGCAACAAAAGAAGCTATTCCCTCTTTTCCATCCGGGTCACTAGTATGCTTTGCTTGAAAATCTATAATCATATCGATTTTAGGAAGTTGATCATAGGAATAAAATAGCAACTTTAAACCATTATCGAGAAAAACAGTTTCTGCTCGAGGAAATACAAAAGGCTTAGGAGGCTTTATAGTAATCAATCCTACCGCCGACTCTTTTTTAACACTAGTTCCTCGAACCTTTTGAGATAATATAGCGTTATCTTCCTCATCAGAAAGCTCTTGCAATGTAACCCAGTAGGATTTATCTTCCTCGATCAAAGGCAAAATCATTCCCTTATGCATAAGGCTATTTCTCATATGAGAACTTATAAATTCCTGTATCTGCTCAGCAAGAAGGTCAACGGGACGTTTAATAATATTGTAAAGGCCATCTTCATTATGCGTTGATAAATAAGATTTACCGATCTCATAAGCCTGTTTTTGATTATCTTCATAAATTGATAAGAGTCCAATCTCTGCCTGCTTAACAGCTCTTTCTATTTCCTTAACTGAAACATGTTCCTTTGTGAGCAACAAAAGTTCTTCTTGAATGAGAGCAATAATTCTATCGGTATCCTCTATCCTTTTTGGTTGGAAATAGATAAAGAAAATACCCCATTCAAACAGATCATACGGAATAATCTCTAAACTTGTAACAAGTTGTAATTCATCGACAAACTTTTTATGGAATCGTGAACCCTTCCCCGTCCCCAGTACCCACGCTACTATATCAAGTAAATAGCCATCTCCTTTTGAAACGCCCGGAATCACCCATCCAAGCAAAACGCTTGGAAGAGCTACATCTCTATAAAGGGTAACCGCTTGTGATACCAAATCGGATGAATGATAAAAGAGATCTTTTGTATAAGAAGGATCGGGAACGATAGCGCCAAATGCTTTTTCTATCTGCTTAAGGGTATCATCGGTATCAATATCGCCTACTATAACAAGGGTAGCATTATTTGGAATATAGTGATGCTTATAAAACCTTTTAAGATCATCACTTCTAAGACTCCAAAGGTCTTGTTTATACCCTATAACAGGATTATGGTAAGGATGATCTGCAAATACTGCGGATACTAAAGACTTAATAAGAGTAGAAACAAAATCATCATTAAACATCTTAAGTTCTTGAATGACCGCCTTAAGTTCAGAATTTAGATGCTCTTCATTAAAAACACAGTTGGTCATGCAATCAGCGATAAATGGCAGTATTTGAGACCAATGCTGAGAAGGTAAATCAAAAAGGTATCC
>JACDFK010000053.1 GCA_013815795.1 Candidatus Babelota bacterium
GTAATACGAAGGGTGCGAGCGTTATTCGGAATTATTGGGCGTAAAGGGTTCGTAGGCGGTGCGTTAAGTCAACTGTTAAAGACCCCAGCCTAACTGGGGATCGGCGGTAGATACTGGCGTGCTAGAGGGTGGAAGAGAGAAGTGGAATTCTTGGAGTAGCGGTAAAATGCGTAGATCTCAAGAGGAACACCGATGGCGAAGGCAGCTTCTTGGTCCACATCTGACGCTGATGAACGAAAGCGTGGGGAGCAAACAGGATTAGATACCCTGGTAGTCCACGCTGTAAACGATGATCACTAGACGTTGGTTCTGCTCTGCAGAATTGGTGTCGTAGCTAACGCGATAAGTGATCCGCCTGGGGACTACGGTCGCAAGATTAAAACTCAAAGGAATTGACGGGGGTCCGCACAAGCGGTGGAACATGTGGTTTAATTCGATACTACGCGAGGAACCTTACCTAGGTTTGACATGTTTATGATCGCTCCAGAAACGGAGTTTTCCAGGGGAAACCCTGGACATATTCACAGGTGCTGCATGGCTGTCGTCAGCTCGTGTCGTGAGATGTTGGGTTAAGTCCTATAACGAGCGCAACCCCTGCTGTCAGTTGCTACTTCGTAAGAAGGCACTCTGATGGGACTGCCTGGGAAACCAGGAGGAAGGTGGGGATGATGTCAAGTCCGCATGGTCCTTATGCCTAGGGCAACACACGTGTTACAATGGCCAATACAAAGGGCTGCCAAGTCGTAAGATGGAGCTAATCCCAGAAAGTTGGTCTAAGTTCAGATTGAGGTCTGCAACTCGACCTCATGAAGTTGAAATCGCTAGTAATCGCATATCAGAACGATGCGGTGAATACGTTCTCGGACCTTGTACACACTGCCCGTCACGCCATGAAAGCTTTTTGTACCCGAAATCATCTTAGCTAACTCGTAAGAGGGGCGGATGCTGAAGGTGTGGAGAGTGATTGGGGCGAAGTCGTAACAAGGTAGCTGTAGGAGAACCTGCGGCTGGATCACCTCCTTTCGAGGGAGTAAAAGATTCTTTAAGCTTATTAAAGGTGTGTTGTTGGTTTACAAGATCAAAGGTTTTTATGCTGGGCCTATAGCTCAGGTGGTTAGAGCACCCCGCTGATAACGGGGAGGTCAGTCGTTCAAGTCGACTTAGGCCCACCATGGGTTTGAGTCATCAATTGACCTCTTGCTCAACTACAGTATAGTTGGGGGGTGTAGCTCAGTTGGTAGAGCACCTGCTTTGCAAGCAGGGGGTCAGCGGTTCGAATCCGCTCATCTCCACCATAATTATAGACCAGTACTTAAATTTTCCGTTAATAAAAAATTCTTGTGTTCTTTGAAATATTTGTAGTTAATATTGTTATAGAAGTTATTAATACTAATTTAGTTATTTAAGATTTGTGATTAATTGAAAAGGGCTTTTGGTGGATGCCTAGGTATTAGGAGGCGATGAAGGAGGCGGAAGACTGCCATAAGCTTCGGGGAGCTGTCAATCTAGCTATGATCCGGAGGTGTCCGAATGGGGCAACCCACTATGGAAAACCCATAGTATCCATATCTGAATATATAGGGTATGGAAGCGAACGGCTTGAACTGAAACATCTAAGTAGGGCCAGGAAAATAAAACGAAGTGATTCCCTAAGTAGTGGTGAGCGAAAGGGGAAAAGTCTAAACCTATAGTACGTGATAGCCTGCGTGCGTTGTGCTATAGGGGTAGCGGGATGTAAATGTCTAAAGAATGCAGTCTTTAGCGTAAAAGTAGTGTAACTTAGCTAAATAGTTCTGGAAAGGACAGCCAAAGAAAGTGACAGCCTTGTAAGCGAAAAGATACACGATGTACGAGTTTATATTCCCAAGTACCGCAGAGCACGTGAAATTCTGTGGGAATCTGTCCAGACCATCGGATAAGACTAAATACTACCTAATGACCGATAGTGAACAAGTACCGTGAGGGAAAGGTGAAAAGAACCCCGGGAGGGGAGTGAAATAGAAACTGAAACCAATTGTCTACAATCGGTGGAAGCGATGTATACGTACGCGCAACCACGTACCTTTTGCATAATGAGCCAACGAGTTGTCGTGCAGTGCGAGGTTAAGTTTAGAAAGAACGGAGCCGTAGCGAAAGCGAGTCTGAATAGGGCGACTAGTACTGTGTGATAGACCCGAAACCAAGTGAGCTACCCATGTCCAGGGTGAAGTCTCAGTTACATGAGATGGAGGCCCGAACCGGTGTAGGTTGAAAACTGCTCGGATGAGGTGTGGGTAGGAGTGAAAGGCTAATCAAACTTGGAAATAGCTGGTTCTCCCCGAAATATATTTAGGTATAGCCTTGTTGAATTCATTGTGGAGGTAAAGCACAGTTTGAATCTTGGGGGCGTAAGCTTACCGGATTCTTGCTAACTCTGAATGCCATAATGTTAGAAGACAGGAGACAGACTGTGGGGGATAAGCTTCATAGTCGAGAGGGAAACAGCCCAGACCATCAGCTAAGGTCCCTAAATATTCGTTAAGTTGGAAAAGAAGTGACAATACACAGACAGCCAGGAGGTTGGCTTAGAAGCAGTCATCCTTTAAAGAAAGCGTAATAGCTCACTGGTTTAGTGTTCTTGCGCTTAAAACGAACGGGGATAAACGAATTACCGAAGCTATGGCTTTTGTTAAGATGCGTCTTAACAGAGGGGTAGGGGAGCGTTCTTTGATAGATACAAGCTTGACCGTGAGGACAGGTGTCGTTGATCAAAGAAGTGAATATGTTGGTATAAGTAACGAAAAAATAGGTGAGATTCCTGTTCGCCGAAAATCTAAGGTTTCCGTGAGATTGGTTCATCCACTCAGGGTTAGTCGACACCTAAGCCGAGGCCAGTTGGAGTAGGCGATGGAAAACAGGTTAATATTCCTGTACCATTTGTAAGCGTTTGAGCGATGGGGTGACGCAGGAGGGTAGGTTTACTTGGATATTGGATTGCCAAGCTAAGCACAAAGAGGGGCATTATTGGAAAATCCGTTTTGCCATAACCTTGAAGTGTGACGGGTGCATTTACTCCTAGTGGGTACGTGCATTAGATTGATCCCACGCTGACCAGAAAAACCTCTAGTGAGCTATATGAGTGATCGTACCGCAAACCGACACAGGTAGATGGGCTGAGAATGCTCAGGCGTTGAGATAACTATCATTAAGGAACTCGGCAAAATGACCCCGTAACTTCGGGAGAAGGGGTGCCTATTATGTAGTAAAATGCATGTATAGGTTACAACAAAGAGGCCCAACCGACTGTTTAACAAAAACACAGGGCTCTGCTAACTCGTAAGAGGATGTATAGAGTCTGACGCCTGCCCAGTGCCGGAAGGTTAATAGGAGAGGTTAGCCGCAAGGCGAAGCTTTGAATTGAAGCCCCGGTAAACGGCGGCCGTAACTATAACGGTCCTAAGGTAGCGAAGTTCCTTGTCGGGTAAGTTCCGACCTGCATGAATGGCGTAACGAGTTGGGCGCTGTCTTAATGATAGACTCAGTGAATTTGTAGTACCGGTGAAAATGCCGGTTTCCCGCAACTGGACGGAAAGACCCCGTGCACCTTTACTGTAACTTGACATTGATCTTTGGATTGGTATGTGTAGGATAGGTGGGAGGCTTTGAAGTTGGGACGCTAGTCCCAATGGAGCCATCCTTGAAATACCACCCTTAGCACTTCGAAGATCTAACCTAGACCCGTTATCCGGGCTGGGAACCGTGTCTGGTGGGCAGTTTGACTGGGGTGGTCGCCTCCCAAATCGTAACGGAGGCATACAAAGGTTCCTTCAAGACGAATAGAAATCGTCGGTAGAGCGTAAAGGCATAAGGGAGCTTAACTGCGAGACATACAAGTCGAGCAGATGCGAAAGCAGGTCTTAGTGATCCAGTGGTTCCGAATGGAAGGGCCATTGCTAAATGGATAAAAGGTACGCCGGGGATAACAGGCTGATCTCCTCTGAGAGTCCATATCGACGAGGAGGTTTGGCACCTCGATGTCGGCTCATCGCATCCTGGGGCTGGAGAAGGTCCCAAGGGTTTGGCTGTTCGCCAATTAAAGCGGTACGCGAGCTGGGTTCAGAACGTCGCAAGACAGTTCGGTCCTTATCCGTTGTGGGCGTAGGGTATTTGAGAGGGCTTGTTCCTAGTACGAGAGGACCGGAATGAGTGAGCCTCTGGTGTTCCAGTTGTTTACCACAAGCAAGCTGGGTAGCTAAGCTCATTAGAGATAACCGCTGAAAGCATCTAAGTGGGAAACTCGCCTCAAGATTAGATACCCCGTGTAACGCAAGTTACACATTAAGATCCCTCGAAGACTACGAGGTTGATAGGCTGGGTGTGTAAGTACAGCAATGTATTCAGCTAACCAGTACTAATAGATCGAATGTTTTAGTCACATTAAAATTCTTAACGATGCATTAGTATGACTTCTTTAATATAATTAACTACAAGTATTTCAACCGCAAGTTCAAGTTTTGATATACTCATAAAAAATTCCCTGGTGGGTATAGTTGTAGGGTCACACCCGTTCCCATTCCGAATACGGAAGTTAAGTCTACAACGCTGATGATACTTGGCTGGTTACGGCCTGGAAAAGTAGGTACTGCCAGGGTTAAAATTAAAATACCTCAGCTTATGCTGGGGTATTTTTTTTATCTAAAATCGGTAGAAGTTTGTATGTTTAAAATTAGTAAAAACTTTAAAGACATTTTACTATGCTCTACAAAGAATCTTAATTATTTACTATTTTTCCCTTAAACTATCTGCTTTGTCTTTCTAGTACGATAGATCGTACGTCTCTTGTTTTTGCCTTTCAAACATGTAATACTGCTTTAGAAATGCTGATAACTATTATATCTTATGGGTAATTGTAAGAACCATGGAATGTGGAAAAAGTAAAAGAGCCTAGTAAGGATTTTTACTTTTTCCACTCTATGAAGTCATATAAATTTCTAAAGAGTGATCTAAAAGGAGCTTGAGTATGAAAAAAATATCTTCGGTAATCTTCGATATCGGTAATGTATTATTTACCTGTAATAAAAGTTTTGATAAGAATGGGGTTCCTCAGGTGGAGTTTATTCCAATTGAGGAAGGAATAGCCCTTTTACAAGAATGTGCTAAAAATTCAGAAAAGGGCGCCCCTCTTGTGGTAGCATGTACTAATTTAAAGAACTATGAACTTAAAGCTCTTAATCATTCTCACCCTCACATAATGGGTTTGTTTGCAGGGATAGTCTCTCCAGATAACGCATTAGCAAGAAAACCTGATCTTAAAATCTTTCATTATTTATTGGACACGTATATGCTAAATCCCCATGAGGCTCTTTTTTTAGATGATGATAGTAATAACATTGAAGCGGCACAAAATCTAGGCTTAAACGGGATCTGCGTTCGTGATTTTGCGCAGGTTAAAGATTTATTGTTGCTGTATGAGCTGGCCGCTCGTTAAAAATTACTTTTTAAAGGGCTCACGCGTAGTGGTTGAAGCTCTTCAGGTTTTTGTCTAGTTTAAACAGTATACTGAAATGAAAGGTAAACGTATGCGAAGTTTTTCAGGAGCTCGAGCTGTTTTGTGGCTCTGCTTATTTTTAGGAATGAATGAGTATTTTTGCGGAAATCTTTATGGAATTCTGGAGGCAGTTCCTTTAGAAGTCCTGGAAGTTATAAAAAAACACTCAAGAGAAATTACACTATTGGAGATTGGTAAAAGAGAATGTCCTTATATTTTTTCATTGGCACAGTGTGATGCTCAATGTATAGGCCTTTTTGTGGGAGGATGTGATAAAAGAGCGGTATCCTTAGTGACACGTGAGCAGCGTAAGAATATTATTCTTTTAAGACCTCAAAAAGTAAATTATGATACGTTTAATAAATTGGCTGAATGTGAGCATTTTGACGTTGTAATTATACACGATCTACAGCTTGAAGCGGGTGATCTGAAACCCATCACAACTGCATTTCTAAAAATGGGCGATCATGTTTTTATTGAGGCTACTACAGCCTATCAGAGTCAAATATATTCTCAACTCCATATGACTGCTGTCACAAGACAAGGCGAAAAAACTCTTTTTTATACACATAAACCAAAAACAGTTCTACAGAAGGCGCGCTTTACGCAAAAATCCAGGCGAGTTTCACCAAGACCTTTTTATTATATAAAAAGCGATTTTCACTCGAAATTTTTTATTAAAGAGTCTCTCTCAAAGCCTTTAGTATGGGTAAATGGTATTAATTTAGTTACTTTTGCAATGCTTGAAGGAATCTATCCAACAGATACCATTATTAGAAGTCGCATTGCTTCTTTACAAAAAAGATATGTTCATCACAATGATCTGGTGCTTGGAAATATTATTATCCAAGGTGATCGGCTTATTCCTATTGATTTTGGTGATAAGCGACGCTTTATAAAGAGTAGCATTTGCATTACTGCTGCACTTAAAGCATTTAAAGAGGGAAATACTCGTTTAAAGGATCCCCAAAAGTGGATCGATAATTATTACCAATCGGTTTAAGGCAGGGGTGGATATTTTTTCTTAAAGCAGTAACGTTCATTGTTTTTATAAAGAGCTTCTAAAGTCTTTTGATCCGGAATCTCATCAAAAGAGGGATCGGTGAGGGGCAGAACAGAAGTGAAAAGGCTTAGAACACAAAGTAGTATAAAGTAGTTCATCGGCTTTCCTTACTGTAGTAAAGTATATAATATAATATTAGCATTAGTCGTTAACCTTTTGATACATATTAAAAGACTATTTTTCATTTTTGGTTATTTCTCGATTGAAGTTTACAGCTATAATTGTTTATTAGATCTTCCTAGGCTTTCTGATTGTAATGTTTTAGGAAACATATTCTCTTCATATTAGATGATTAAGTGAGTGCTTTATTTTCAAGCCTTACTCCTCAGAGATCTGTGTGGTATTTAGCAAAAATCTTATAAAACAGCTCTTAACGTAGAGATGTTTTTCCTTCTGACGGAAGGGGGCTTTTTACAGCTCTTAACAAATGTGATATTTTTCAACATATAGTGAGTCGTTTTTTTCGTTAGCAGAAAAGCGGGTGTTTTTCAAAATAAAGATAGTGTAAACTGTTTTTGATAATTTATGCGCTATGAAACAGATACTAAGCATTATGGATTTTGCAGATGTGTACTAGGTATAGAGCTCTATGGTGTAACAGTAAATATTCATGATTAAAACAAACTATGTTGTATGTATAGTTCTATTAACGATGGGGAAGATACATAGTAGTTTTCCCTTTTTTACTATAAATGAGAAGGCTATGAATATTTTTTTTATTACCGGGACCAGTGGAGCAGAAAAAACTACTTTAGTCAACTATTTAAAAGCGTCTTTGCCAGAAGCGCTTTTTGAAGTATATGACGTTGATGAAAAAGGTGTCCCCTCGAATGCTTGTCAAGAATGGCGACGAGAGATTACCGAGTATTGGTTATCAAGAGCAGAAACTAATAGCCATCATAATAAATCAACAATTATTTGTGGGGTTACTGTGCCCTCTGAGGTAGTAAGCTCTCTAAAAAAACCCAGCATACCTATTTATTTTGGTTTTATTAAAGTTGATGTTGAGACTATTAGACAGAGATTAAAAAAAAGAGGGTGGGATGATCAGTTGGTACAAGATAATATTAACTGGGCACGTTATTTGCACAAAGAAGTAAAAAAACATCAGGGACACTGTATTGTTGATGCTTTCTATTATAGAAGCCCCCAAGAGATAACTGATGTCTTTGTTAAATGGATTTGTAATACGGAACTCATAAAAAAATAAGGCTGAAAATCAAAGGGTTATAGTATGAGGTTTATGGGACGTAATTTTTTTTGTACTGTTTTCGTTATACTAGGTGGTGCAGTAGGTTATTCATTTATACGAACAACGTTAAAAGCTGGGGCATCCATGAAATTTCACCCTAATAGTTATGCTGCACTTGAAAATTTTGAAGACCTTTTTGTGGGAGATCCTTCCGACATTGAAAAAAATATGAGTGATCTTCTTGAGCAAGCACACTCATTGGAAAACAAATCTATATATCTTCAGATTTTATCTCAGATCGCTTTGGCTCAAGCTATGCAAAATAAGTTTGAAGTTGCACATAAGACTCTTGATACAGCGCAAGCTGAACTTATTCCAGAATATAAGCTAGCACGTGTAAGAATAGTACTTGAGCGGGGGCGTGTTTTTCATCAGTCTGATAACATAGATAAGGCCCTACTTCTGTTTAAGGAATCGTATGAATTAAGCGAAAAAGAAGGCTTTGATTTTCATACCGTTAATGCTGCTCATATGATTGCTATTGTTGTAAAGAATAGTGATGAAAAAATTCAATGGAACAACAGAGCAGTTGATCTCGCTCAAAAAACACAAGACACACGGGCACATGCATGGCTCGGGGCACTCTATAATAATCTGGCTCAAAATTACATTGAAGCTGAGCGATATAGCGAAGCTTTTTCTGCATTTGAAACTTGTAAAAAATATGCGGAAGCTCGCAATGAATCAATAGTCGTTCGAGGCGCTCAGTGGGGTATCGGGCGTGCATTGCGGTCACTGGGTCGTCTAAATGAAGCACTAGAAATACAGCATGCGCTTCTTAAGGACTATGCTGAGATTGCACAAAAAGAAGAGCTCCCTGTTGAGATGTTGGTAGTTGGTCGAGGAATGGTATACGAGGAGTTAGCTGAAATTTATTCTGTAATTACAAAAAACTATGCGACACTAGCTTATCAAGATCTATCGAAGAATCGGTGGTGTAGGAAGCTAATGTCAGAAAGAATAGCAAAAATGAAAAAACTTCAAAAATAAAAAAGTGTTAAAGCGCTTACCAGTAGTATTGTAGAAAAATACATTATTGATTAACTTTATAAGGAGTCTGCAATGTCTGTATTAGAAGTAAGTAATTTAACAAAAATCTATCAGTCAGGTATATGGCCATTTCAAACTCCACAGATATACACGGCAGTAAATTCTATCTCTTTTCATATAAGTAAAGGAGAAATTTTAGGGTTCCTTGGAACTAATGGTGCTGGCAAAACTACAACGATTCAGATGCTTTTGGGAACTTTAACACCAAGCAGTGGATCGATTACCTATTTTGGCACTGATTTTGCAGGAAATCGTATTCCTCTTCTTAAAAAAATCGGTTATGCCAGTGGTTATGATCGCCTTCCTGCTCGATTAACAATCTATGAAAATCTTGATGTATTTGGTCGAGTGTATGGAATTCAACAGCCTCAACGAGATCACCAGATTGAAAAGCTGCTGAAGTTTTTCGGGATGTGGCAGATACGCTATAAAATTATGGGGGGCCTTTCTGCGGGTCAAGTTACACGAGTTATGCTTGCTAAAGCATTTATTGCAGATCCTCAAATCGTTTTATTAGATGAGCCTACCGCCTCACTGGACCCAGATGTAGCTCATGAAGTGCGTCAATTTATTCTTACACAGCGTAAGGAGCGGAATATTTCTTTTTTAATCACTTCACATAATATGGAAGAAGTTACTGAGCTATGTGATCGGGTATTGGTCCTTAAAAATGGTACTATTATCGCTGATAACACACCAGAGCAGTTAGCTCGATTAACATCCAAAGCACGTATTCATCTTACTTTTGATGAGCAACACCGTGAAAGGGTATGTTTTTTTCTTTCTTCGAACGGTGTTTCTTATACTATGTTGGGAATTCAAGTTATGATTGAACTTGATGAGCATCTTATTGCGCAATTCCTTGCTGATTTAGGTAAAAATCACCTTATGTACACCCATATTACTATTGATAAACCGTCGCTCAAAGATTATTTTTTAAGCATTGCACGATCACGATAAGGAGGGTTATTATGATTTCATTCACTTCAATGTGGGCAGTAGTACTTCGCTATGCACGGGTATGGAAACGTGACCCTAATCTTTTATTGGCAGGATTTTATTGGCCTTTGCTTGATATAGTTATTTGGGGATTTTTGGGTTCATGGATTCAACAATCACGAATGTCAGAATTTGAAAACTATGGCGTTATTGCGCTTTTAGCTATTTTGTTATGGCAAATTGTTGCTCGGGGATGCAACATTATGATTACTGCGATTAGTGAGGAGTTATGGTCAAACAATATTGTGAATCTCTTTTCTCTTCCTTTAAGAACGGTTGAATGGATGGGCGGTTTAGTGATTTTTACTGCTTTGATGATGATGGCCACATCCGCATGTTGTATGGTTATGATATCCTTGCTGTATAACGTCTCTATACTGTATATAC
>JACDFK010000054.1 GCA_013815795.1 Candidatus Babelota bacterium
GTTCGCAATAGTGCGGGGAAATTCGAAACTTCAACAGAACATGTATCACATCTTTTTGATGGATGTGCTCAGTTGCATGCTTTTTCTTTTAAGAAGGGAAAAGTATCGTATGCTAATAAATTTCTTAAAACAAACTATTATGAGAAAGCACTACAGACAGGTTCTTTTAGCAAGGGCTTTACAGCAGATCCGTGCCCTTTGGTTTTTAAAAGAGTTCTTTCCTATTTTAGATCAAGAGGAACCACTATGGAGTTTGATAATGCGAATGTTAACGTTTCAAAAATAGCAGACAAATTCGTTGCGTTAACAGAAACGCCACTTCCCATTGAATTTAATCTAAACACACTCGAAACAGTTGGACATATGTCTTTTGATGATACTCTTAAAGGGCATGTAACAACTGCACATCCTCATACTGATGTAGACTCAGGGGAGTTATTTAACTATCTTACTCATTTTGGTCGAGAAAGTTCTTATCTGGTATATGCCATGCCTTTAAAAGGGAATAAAAGAAGACTGCTTGCTACAGTTCCTGTTGAAAAACCTTCGTATATGCATAGTTTTGGGATTACTAAAAACTTTATCATTTTGACAGAAATCCCCTTCAGAGTAAATCCGCTCCATCTACTTTTTATGAATAAGCCTTTTATAAAGAACTTTGTGTGGAATCCTGAAGAAGGGACTATTTTTACCGTAATTAATAGAAATAATGGAGAGATTACAGGAAGATTCAAAGCAGAGCCCTTTTTTACTTTTCATCATGTCAATGCATTTGAGCAGGACGGCCTTCTCATGGTAGACCTTATTGCTTACAAGGATGCCTCTCATTTAGATGAGCTTTCTTTTGAAAATCTCTTTAAACAAGGTGATAAGCGTCTGACCAAGCGTCCTTTAACGAGGTTTGTTGTGGATATAAAAAAGGGGCTTGTTACTTCTAGAGTTTTAAGTAATCGAAATATAGAGATGCCACGTATTAACTATCAAGCTTACAACATGAAACCCTATACCTATGTATATGCTATAGAATTTACACATAATGATGATAAACTTGTTAAAATCAATGTGGAGACAGGGGCGGTTGTGGAGTGGAAAGAGAAGGGTTGCTCTCCTGGGGAACCAGTTTTTATAGCAGCACCTCGTGCGAGTACTGAAGATGATGGAGTTATAGTGTCTGTTATACTAGATGCTTATGCGAAATCTTCATTTTTGCTTGTTTTAGATGCTCGGACATTCAAAGAACGTGCAAGAGCGCGTGTACCTCATCATATACCTTTCCAAATCCATGGCGAGTTTTTTGGAGATTAAAATGATCTAGCGCATCGATATAAGGAGAGTAGGAGTGGGAATAAAGGAGAGAAGGCTACGAGAGCGGGAGTCTTTAAAAAAAGAGATTATAGTAGCAGCGCAAAGTATAGCTTCCACTGAGGGATGGCACGCTGTTACGGTGCGCAAGATTGCCCAACAGATCGAATATACTCCTCCTATTATTTATGAGTTTTTTAAAGATAAAGATGCATTGTTTCTTGAGATTAAGAGAGAAGGCCTTCGAAAGCTTTTGGTTACCTATCAAAATTCTTTGAGTAGTTCTAAAGACGCTACAGAGCTTCTTACCAATTTTGGAGCAGCATACTGGGAGTTTGCCATAGATAATCCGGAGCTTTACAAGATTATCTATGGTTTTGGCGGGGGTGCGGGAGGAACTACAGAGCTCACTGAAGAAGTTGGTCAGATTCGACTCTTAATAAAAGATACCTTAGCCCGGGTGTTACAAGAGACTAAAAGCCCCTCAAATTTCGACTGGGAAGGGGCAATCGATATTTTGCGGAGTTTATTACATGGGATGATTGCCTTTTCAATGAGTGGTGCGATGAGAGGAGATCAAGAAAGAGCTCGGTCTCTTGCCATGAAAGGGATTCAAGATTTGGTAACTTTTTGGATGATGGATCGCGATGAGGTATGCTAAGCATACTGCGATTCTTGTCTTTTTAGGGGATAAGGATTTAACAGATTGAAAAATTCTTTGAGTACTAAAATTTCCCAAAATCAAGAGAAAATCTATTTTAAGTAGCGTATATGCGTCATATTAAGAAAAACTTTTGCATACCCAACTAACTAGTACAGTTTTTTTGCCACACTATAAAAACGTCATTACGGTATATTTTACATGATATGGTATGTACCCTCGGTACTGTTCCTGGTATAAGTTCTTAGTATAAGTTCTTATACTTCTCCTCTTATTTTTAAAACTTCATAATTTTTTATACGTCAACCAGGAGATAAAATCTTGTAACTGAAGCAAAGTGTCTAGCGAGCATATAAAAAAAGGAGGGGTACCGTTTTTATATGCTTGGAAATACTACTGCTAGTTTTTTCTATAGGTATCATCTGTTAATTATTGCATTTGTGAGCGGACAATCGATAGGATAAAAGAGGTATCTAAAAAAAGGTAATTTCTTCATTAAAAACAACGGAGTTTCGATGATTCGTTCGCTCATATGTACGCTGTTTATTTCAGCATCTACTGTTTTTGCTAGTTCATTTTCAGAGGATGAGAATCCTCACCATTTATCTAGTCTTTATGCCGATTTACCAGCTTTTTCACGAACGGGAAAGAGCACTGTTCAGGAGTGTGCTCCTATTACGGTGACGTTTTTTGCAGTACCTCCGACTTCTTTTAATGGTACCGATGGACAGCTCAAAGTCTCTACTATTACAGGAGGTGGAAATACGGGTACCTATGAGGTAACTCTGGTGGGAATTGGAACGCAAACATTTACAGGAACGCCCCTAGTATTTTCAGGACTATCGCTGAATCAACTGTATGACCTTCAAGTTTTGGACCCTGCGGGGAGTACAAGTTTTCCACTCGTTATACCAAATGCACCTCTTATCACAATAATCACTATTACACAGTCAAGCTGCACGGCGTGAGGCTTTCTAATGAGTTCTCGTGTTGACAAAGTGTTTGGTCATAATGCTAAAGAGATAAAAAGGGATAATTTTATAGACTTTTTTTGTAAAGTCACTCAAAAGTTTTATGGTAAGCAGTGGGTATAAGGAAGCCTGCAGAAAAATTTTGCTTAATAGATTGTCTCTATAGTTTTTGTCGCAATAAAAGAGATATCCACCAACGGTATTTCTTCATTAAAAATAAAGGAGTTTCGATGATTCGTTCGCTCATATGTATGCTGCTTATTTCAGCATCTACTGTTTTTGCTGGTTCATTCTCGTTTGATAAAAATCCTCACCATTCATCTCATATTTCTACTGATTTACCTGTTCTTTCAGTAACGGGAGAGAGTATTTTTCAGGAGTGTACTCCTATCAATGTAACGTTTACTCCCGTACCTCCTACCTGTTTTATGAGTGGTAGGGATGGAAAGCTCATAATCTCTGCTATTACAGGAGGGGGAAATACGGACACCTATCAGGTAACTGTTGTGGGAGTTGCAACGCAAACTTTTACGGGAACGCCCATAGAATTTACAGGGTTAACGACGACTAATCCATACACTGTTCAAGTTACTGATGCTGAGGGATGTTTTCTATCTTTTCAGGTATTTATACCTGCACCTTTCATTCGCATAACCGCTACTGTACAGCCTACCTGCTCAGGTCAGACTAATGGAAGTATAACTATTAACAATATTTCAGGGGGAAGCGGGAACTATACTATATATATTGATAATGGAACTCCTCAAACTGTTACGGGATTTCCAATTGTGTTTCCTAATCTTGCGGCGGGTCCTCATAGAGTTATAGTTACTGATGTTTCTACGGGTTGCCAAAATGATCTGAGAGCAACAGTGGGAATGAGAGCTGCTGTAGTGATACAATCTACTACAACGCCTACCTGCTCTAGTGCGAATACTGGAACTATAACTATTACAAATATTACAGGAGGAACCGGTACTTACAACGTAAATGTTGATGGTGGACCTTCAAAAATTTTTTCTGGAACATCAATTCAGTTTTCGGGTCTAGCGGGGGGAACTCATATAGTTACTGCTACTGATACTACGACTGGTTGTGTTGGAACTGCTCAAGTAACGGTGGAAACGAGAGCGTCTATTATAATAGACGCTACTACCGAGCCCTCTTGTTCTGGAGATACAAATGGAACTATAACGGTTAATACTATCTCCGGAGGAACAGGCATCTATAACGTAAGTGTTGATGGCGGACCAACTCAAACTTTCTCAGGAGCGTCGATTGAGTTTACTAATATAGCGCCGGGTACACATACCGTTACTGCTGTTGATACTACCACTGGTTGTGTGGGTACGGTTCAAGTAACGGTGGGAAGTTTTGCCCCTATACAAGTAGAATTTATTGTATCTCCTCCGACCTGTTTTAATGGCGACAATGGAAGCCTAACCATCCTCTCTATTAGTGGGGGCGCGGGCGGTTATCAAGTAACTCTAAACGGAGTGCCGCTGCCGCCATCGGGAACTTTTGAGGGGTTACCGGCGGGAATCTATCAGCTTACAGTTACGGATTCTGCCCTGTGTACGGTTACTATTCCCGTAACGGTGCAAAATGCAGCTCGGATCGAAGCAGAAGTTACTACTTCGCCCACATGTCCTAGTATGAATACCGGAACTATAACGGTGAGTAATATTACAGGAGGAACAGGGAACTATAATGTACGTATTGGCGGGGGACCTTCTCAACCGTACATGGGGTTACCACTGGTATTTACTAATGTACCGGCGGGAGCACAACCCGTCATAGTTACTGATATTCCTTTTGGTTGTGAAGCTGTTTTTCCAGCAGTTGTAGAAACTCGAGCTTCAATTATAATAGACGCTACTCAAGAATCCTCTTGTTCTGGAGGTCCAAATGGAACTATAACGGTTAATGCTATCTCCGGAGGAACAGGCACCTATAACGTAAGTGTTGATGGCGGACCAACTCAAATTTTCTCTGGATCGCCAATTCAGTTTTTTAATATTGCGCCTGGCGCACATACCGTTACTGCTGTTGATACTACCACTGGTTGTGTGGGTACTGCTCAAGTAACGGTGGGAACTACAGAACCTCTACAGGTAACATTTACGGTAGTGAGAACCTGTCCTACGGTAGCACAAGGAAAAATATGTGTTACTTCTGTTAGTGGTGGAACAGCTCCGTATCTAGTTAATATTGATGGTGGTGCTTCTCAACTGTTTACGGGATCCACACTGGTATTTGCTAACTTAGCCGTCGGTGAACATTTTATTACTGTTATCGATAGCAAAGGGTGTACCAGTACTACTCGTGCCGTTGTATGTCCCTCTAGAACAAAGCGATGTAAAAAATCAAGTAGACGAAAAACTGCTGAAGCGCTTGCTTTATTAATGGCTCAACCCCAGTAGCTTGTAGGAATGGACAATAGCTTACAGAGTCTTTTACAATAGTTTTGTTTATGATCTATTAAGAGACTTCTACTGCGTTTGTGGGTATACGTTATAAATATCGTATAAAATTACTATCGTTTTTTGAGAAAAAGGTGAACTTTCTTCGTAGTAAGAACGTTCACCTTTTTTAAACAGGGAATGGTATATTCTTTAGAAAATTCTAATCAAAGTTATACTGCTCCACTTTGTTAGCTTGCACTTCTTGTTGAGCAATTAAAATGCTTTTAACCAACTCATAGGTTAAATCAGGATTTTCTTCTGCGATTTTGCCTATTTTAACCCAATGTTCAATCTGATCAGCCAAGGAACGATTAAGTGCTTTAGACATTATTTTTGCTTCTGAGTTAAGTGAGTCGGATAATTTGACCGCCGTTGCCATATGATTTCTTTTCTTTAATGGTTTATGTACTATCATGAATTTCTTTTAGTATCATTATGTAACACTTAGAACCTTTTGCAACTATATAGGTTTTTTCATCTATTATAAAAAACTCACAAGTCTTATTACTGAAGGGAAGGTGTTTCTATGGATTTATTAGAATTATCAGTTAAAGTACGAAAAAAAATCTAATACCATTTTTATTAGGGAATTTCGTTGAAGGTCTTCTAAGTATATAAAAAATGTTTTTATAAGGGTTGTATTTCATTATTAACGGTAATCATTTATTTATTAACATTAAAATATAAAATATCCAAATTCTATAAGTTTGCGGCATATTCCTAAAAATTCATAGAATAGTGTTCCAGGAACAGATTTTTAAAAAATAAAAGTTTGTTTTAGGTAGACTCCCCCTTGGATGAGGCCTCTAATCGTTTTTATAGAGGCTCGTATCTTTTTAAAAAATGCTTCACATAGTAGAAAATATGATTTTTTAGTGGTGTTTTGTGAGTCGGGTAGTTTAGAGCTCGCTATCCAGGGTAGCAGAAAAATGTTTTTTTAATAATTGGTAAGCTAGTTGTAGTTGTGCAAAATCGATGCAGGTATCGGGTACAGTTTTGCCGATAGAAAAGCCCATTATAGTACTATTGAGCCACTGTACATTTCTATTTTCTTCGAATTTTCCTGTAAGAGCAGTCTCGGGATTTTCTTTCATCACAGCGGAGACACAGATTAAAAGTCCTTTAATTTCATCTTCGGTCAGGGCATTACAGGAGTTACTAAGGATTTTTATAAGAGCACTGTTAGTAGGAACAAGGACATTTCTGTTATTTATCGGGTATCTTCCTCCTCCTTTTCCAACCTTCATCTTCTTTAGAATTTTATCTAACGAGGGATCATGTAAGGCTACCGTATTGTTGTTTCCGAGATCATAGAATAAAACTGCTTTCTTAACTATCTCCTGGTGCTTTTCCATTGCTTTCAGAGAAAAATCACTGGCAGTGAGAACTGCTACAGAAACTATAATTTTTAGTAAAACTGCTTTTTTGAAAGAGACTTTTGTTCGGTGATGAGAAGTTCCGGTACCAAACGCATTGATGAATTTCGTGATTGATAGAAGCATGTAGTTCCTTTTTAGTAAAAAATATTATATATTGAGATTTATTTAATCATAGTATTTTTTATTTTATAAAGTCAATACTAGTAGCTTGCGTGGTCCGATTTTTTTGACACTGTGCGTTGAATTTGTGTTCGAGAATAAGCTTATAAAGAGACCTTTAATACACAAACGCTACATATTTTGTGATGTGTATAAAGACCTTTATCGTCATGGTGTTCAATCACCTTATGTAGCCTGTTTCTCTAGATACAGTGAATTTTATTGAGAGAAAGGTGAAGTTGCCTAAGAAAATGTGGGAGAGTTTTCTGATCAAGGAATAATATAGGTAATCTCTTCTTGATAAGACTTTTTGTGAAAAAGAGTTTGCCTAGAACGCATAAAAGCGGGTAATGATCGCATGTATCTCTCGGAGATAAAATCATTATGCAACAGGGCGCGGGAGTTATATTTTACATAAACTTGTCTAAGATGAGTTGCTGGTTTAAAATGGGCTTGCGAAAAAAGCGGTCCCAAGTTTCCTATATCTGAAACAGTGGATTTTAAACCTTTGAACTGAACGCTTTCTAAAAAGTTGGATATACCTTGGGGGTCGATTCGTTGTGCTATATCAAGATGAGAATGGAGCGAGAGAATAGAGCAAAAGAGCGGATGGTTAATGTAAGATTCTGTTTTCCTTTGTACAGGACAGGCAAGAAGAATGAGCTCATCGATGGTAAAGGGTAAGGTGTCAGTAAAAAATTCTGCAAGATGAAGCGCGACATTTCCTCCATGACTATGAGTAATAAGCCTCAATGAGATAGAAATCCCTTTCGTTTCATACTGTGCTTTAAGGCTTAGTAAAGCGTGTGCAAGCTTTTTAGATGCTTTCCTTCTCTTTTTACTGCTTAATTCTCCCGACCAGCCAAAGAGATAAAAGAACTCTTTATTAAAAAGCTCAGGATCTTCAGCGCATAAAGCTCTTGTAACTGATGCAAGGCGAAACTCGTCTTCAAGTGAGACAAGAGGATGTAATCCTTTCGGGTACCACACCGATTTCTTAATGATCGGTATTTTTAAAAGGAGTTTGGGGGGAAGTGTTCCATGTATAAAAATAGTCACCGTAGGATTTTTAAGGGGATGTTCCTCAGCCAAAAATTGAAGATCAACGTCATGGGCAGATTCAATACCTATTCCTATAAAAACTATACCGAGTATCAGTAGACTGCTTGCTTTTAGATTACATATTTTCATCTAGTTCCTTCTTTATAACGAGCGCCGAGGCATTATTTTTTTACGTTATAGTCGTATCTAAAATCATTACTTAGTATACCACGAATAGCGATATCTTGAAAGAGAGGTGTTTTAATACCATGTATAAAAAGTGTGTAAAAAACCATGCGATTAATAGACTATGTTCTATGAGCTGAAGGGGCATTTTCTGGTAATCCTCAGGAAGAAATAATCAGCTGAGGATGAGTGTATATAAGAAACTCTTTTACTTTCGAATAACATTTCAGTATAAGCCTAAGCAAGGAGTGCTTTAAAGGCTACGTAGGTGAATGCGTGTGCGAGGTCTGTGCTACTGAGACTAACTTCGGGTATCATGTTTTTGTAATAGGAGGGATAATGTAAGTAATCTCCTGGTGAGAATGCTTTTCTGATGGCTGATCATCGTTCATATATCTAATTAATGCGGGTAACGAACGTATAAAGTCTCCTAAAATAAATTCAATATGAAAAAGATCACGAGAAGGGTATTTTACATGGAGCTGCCTAAGATTGGGGCTTGGTGTAAAGTGACGTAAGGAAAAGAGGGGTCCAAGTGTACGTAAGTGTGAAAGGGTGAATTCTAGTCCTGTAGAATGTAGGCTTTCTAAGAAGCTATAGAGACCTTGGGGATCCATTCTTTGTATGACATCTATGTGAGAATGAATTGACCAGACAGTGCGAAAGAGCGGATGAGCAACATAGAGTTCTGTTTTCTTTTGCACCGGACAGGCAAGCAGAATGAGTTCATCGATTGTAAAGGGTGGTGTATCGGTAAAAAACTCTGCAAGATGAAGCGCAACATTTCCTCCATGACTATGAGTTATAATCCTAAACGAGATAGAAATCCCTTGAGATGCTGACTGGCGCGTAAGCTCACTAAGAGCTTGTGAGAGTTCCTGAGCTGCTTTTCTTCTTTCTTTCATCGAGAGACGTCCCGACCACCCAAAGAGATAAAAGAACTCTTTATTAAAAAGCTCAGGATCTTGGTCGCACAGGATCATAGCCATTGAGGCAAGATAAAAATCCTCTTTAATGCTCGCAAGAGAATTTAACCCTAGGGGACACCAGGCGTACTTTTTAACGAGTGGTATGTTTAAAAAGGGCCCCAGAGGCAAGGTAGCATGGATAAAAATAGTTATGGTATGGTTTTTATCGGACATAGGTTTCTTTATTTTTTTTATCATATATTTTTTTAATCTGGGTACCGAAATCTTCCATGAGATAGGTAATGAAGCTCCATAAAGTTTCTTGTTGTAAGATTTTAGTGACCTGTTCTACCGATAAAAAGCGGCCCATTTCTTGCTTAAACTCTGCTGTGAGTGTTGGATTTTCTTTAAGCATGCGTACCCGTTCGTCATATGCATGAAAAAATGAGTCTAGCGTATGACGTCGATCATGTAATTTATGAGGAATCAGTTCTAATCGTGGTTTGAGTCCTTGATTATGTAACCACACAATATCCCAGAGATCTCTGTATTTAATACGGTTGGGTCTAAACGCAAATGCTAGTAACTTATCTGCGTAGATCTCTTCACGGCTTTGCGCTTGAATAATAAGCCCCGATGTCCCCATATCAACCCCATAGGGGTTAAGAAGCATCATAGGCCGTTTTTCATATGACGGTAATGCGCAAATATCTATATTAATGCGCTGTGTAGGTAAATGTTTGGTCTGAGGGCTTGTTTCTATTTTTATTTTCCAGGTATCGACATTGTTGCCATCTTTAATGGGTTCAGTAACAACTACCTGTAAACCATATTTATCGTGTAAGCTCTTAGTCAATATCTGTCCCATAGTAGAAAGAGTATCGCGTGAAAAATCGCTGCCCCCCGTAAAATCGAGGTCCTCGCTTAATCTTGTCCCTCCATAGCAT
>JACDFK010000121.1 GCA_013815795.1 Candidatus Babelota bacterium
GCATATAATCTATGAGAGCACGTGTTATATGTTTATTTTCTTTTAAAAGTAGTTGGAACTTCTTATTAATAGATAAAAGCGCTGCAAGATTTTTGATCGCTTCCTGAGCTGTGGGTACCTGGATGAGATACCAGGGGAGGGAAATTCTAATATCAGTAGGAAGTTGTGTTTCGAAGGTAGATGCAGTTGGGCTAGTAATATCCATTCCTTGAGTCCATTGGCTGCACAATGTCGTTATAACAAGCGATAATAGTATGTTTTTTTTCATGTTATTCTTTCAAAAAATAATTTCTAATAAATATAATATAATTAATATTACTACTCTGAATAATAAAGTCAAATTCTAATATTAAATTTTTATTAATGACAGAGGCGAGCTTTTGCTTGAGTTTGTCAACTGGGTGGATTAATAGAAAAAAAAGGTTCAACGGTTACTAGGAAAGGTAAATGTGATTTTTTTATTAAATTTGCTTAAAAATTTTTAATATATATATAAAAAAATACAATATGAATATTTTTATTGCGTTTGCTTAAACTAATAGTTTAGAATAATAAATGAATTCAATTAGATATGTATTAAAAAATATATATATAAAATTTAAAAAAAGGGAGATGATAAAGAGATATAATGAGGAAAAGCGTTAAAAAATTTTACTTTTTTAACGCTTTTCCTCTGTTGAAATTTGCTTTCGGTATAAATTATAATCCAGTTACTTAAAAAATATTACTATATTTTACAAAGGAGTTTACCATGTATAGAAAATTAATTAGTGCTTCGCGTTTGAAGTTTTTATGGTGTATTATGCCTTTCCTCGGCCTCAGTGGTGTGGTGGTTGGTGAAGAAACAGTTATTCCAGAATTTGTCATTTTAACAGCTTCGTATAACAATGAGCGCTATTGTGAAGCTCATCTGGCGTCGGTTGCTAATCAAAGATCATCAAAGCCTTATAAGGTTATTATTGTGAATGATTGTTCTACAGATAGTACCGCTGAACGATTAGATGCTTTTGTTCGTAATCATAATTTGGGTTCTTTTGTAACGCTTATACATAACACCAGGCGTTGCGGCTCTTTAGAAAATATTTATTCAACTATTCACAACTACATTGAGGACCATAAAATCGTAGTATGTGTTGATGGAGACGATCAGTTAGCATCAGATTCGGTACTACTTCGCTTAGAGCAGGAATATAAAAAGCCCTATATTCACTTAACCCATGGAACATTTAGGTGGTCGGGCACAGGAATAGTAGATCATATATTTTCCAAGCCTCTTGCAGAAGATGTTATAAGAAGTGGTACTTTGCGAAGTTCCTCCTTTTTTATTCCTACCCATCTTAAAACATTTAGAGCGGGGCTTTTTAAACAGATAAGAAGAGAGAGTCTTATGTTTAATGGAAGCTTCTTTGAGGTAACGGGAGATATAGGATTTATGTTTCCGATGTTTGATATGTTAGCAACCACTCATCCTTCTGAACCTAATCATATCGCTTTTATTCCCGATGTCTTATATAACTATAATAGTGAAAATCCAATTAGTGACGGTACTATAAAAGCGGAACAACAACAAGCAATGTATCATTATATTCTTAACCAACCGCCTTATGCACCACTTGATAAATCACTTCTTAGAACAAGTTGAGTTGGAAAAAGCAAGTTCAGGTACTTAATTCAGGTGAGGAATGTGGAACACATAACCTTTTATGAAAGGTCGTAAATGGAATAGATGTGTATTCTTGATTGACAAATGCTAATTGGTAGTAATTTTAACGTGAGTTCGATCTAAGGAATCTACAAAAAAGTCCATTGTGTAACCCTTTTTTTAACAACTACTTTAAAAAAAGGGTTACACAATGGACTTAACTAACGCGAGCTCGATCTAAGGAAGTATAAAATTAATTCGTTTAAGAGAGGGTTTATTTTCACTAAAAGCGTAAGCAATTAAATCTGCACAAACATTATTCAAAAGCGTTAATGGCTTTCGATTTCGAGAATGCTCTATGGTGCAAGTATTTTTCAGTAGATCTCTTGCATAACTTTAATTTTTAAACTCCCAGTTATACAATCCAGCAATTAAATTAAATCTCAAGTTAAATCGGTTTCTTCTATTTGGGTATCTATCAGCTATAATTTTGAAATGTTTCAATTTTTCAATAACATTTTCGTTGAGCACTCTTTCACTTGCTATTTTTTGGTTGTTTTTCTTATCTTCCTTTGTTAGAGGCTTTTTTTTACTTTTTTTCTTTGGCAATTGAGAGTTATAGCAAATGATCTATGAATAAAGATCTTTCTATGGTAAACTATAGTCCTAACAGGGAGGAATTGCTATGGCTATAGCGTACAGTTAAGATTTAATAAAACGTCCAGTGGCTCTAATTGAGGATGGCCAAAATAGAAAAATTTGCAAAATTACTAAATAACGCAAGCTCGATCTAAGGAAGTGAAAATCACTTCGTTTAATAGATGGTTTATTTTCACGAAAAGCATACGCAATTAAACAGGCACAAACATTATTCAAAAGCGTTAATGGATTTTGATATCGAGAATGCTGTATGTTGCAGGTGTTTTTCAGTAGAGACCCAACGGATTGTATTATACCACGCTTTCGTAAAAGCAATGTATCAGAAATATTCATGAGTGATTTCTCATATTTTTTCTGATTTTAGTAACCAGATGAATCCCTTGAGAATAGAGCTTTTGAAATAAGTCACTGTTAATACTATATCCTTTGTCAGCATAGACTTTTCCTCGAATGTTTTCATAAGTTTTTCTAATAAATCGAAATTATTATCCGCTATGTTGACCGGAGTTAGTGAAAAGTTTATAATTTCTCCTTGACTAATAACGACGACGTGCAGCTTAAATCGAAAGAACCATCCTATCCGTGTCTTTCCTAGAGTAGCTCATCCTTTGAATACGGTATGAGAAGAAATTCTTTCTGGATGACATACTTTCAGTAAAAAACTATCTATGAATGAAATCCCGTCACACGCAGACTTTCCATACACGTTTGCAAGCACAGTAAGGGAAACAAGCGCTTTTTGCTGGAGCTCTAGGAACCGATTGTAGCGTGGCATGCTTGGAAATGCTTATCTGCAGGACTTAGTTGTTTTCATGAAAGATCTGATTGAAAGCAACTAAAGCTATCATGAGGTCTTCACGTTTTAGCATCTGTAGCGAGCGTATAACAAGTTCAACACTAGAAGCTTTTCG
>JACDFK010000122.1 GCA_013815795.1 Candidatus Babelota bacterium
TCCCTTGCGCCAGTCTTTTTTGGGGGCTAAACTTCCCTCGTTGTGTTTTTGTCTAACCCTCCGAAAAAGGGTTGATCGTGCAATATTTAGTAATTTTGCAACTTTCTCTATTTTTTTACCATCCTCAATTAGAGCCACTACACGTTTTCTTAGATCTTCACTGTACGCTATAGCCATAGCAATCCCTCCTTGTTAGGACTATAGTTTACCATATAAAGATCTTTATTCATAGATCATTTGCTATACCTGTTCTACTTCCTTTTTTGTCATGATACTATTTCCCTTATGTGGCGGTAATTTGCTGATAAAGACTGGGTAAAAATCCAGTGAGACAAGCAATTTTGGAGATATCCGCTTACACAAACATCTAAGCGAGTTAGTAGAAAAATATGCTTCTTAAAAGATTAAAAAGAACCTACTAAAGGAGCTTTTACTCTCAAAAAAAACAGTTTTACTGTCGAAGAACTAGTGTTGCTTTGAGATAGTTAAAAACCGGAGCGGTAGGACACTGAATTCACTTACTGCTTGTGATTGTGAAAAACTTTTTAACTTCTTGCCTGCCTAAGCAATGTGCAGAAGTAAATAGAGGGCGGATTGGTGATATTACTATTCAACTAGCTTATGTCCGTATCTTAATGCAAATAATGCCAAAAATTAGTATTAGCAAAACAGTACGACTATTTATAGGTAAATGTTCAAAAAGAGATCCACTTTTGATGAAAATCTCTTGCGAAATGATAACCAAACAAATTAACCTCTACATAGGTGCTATATTTTTAATTTTTTATAAAAAAAGGTGTATTATGTTCAAAAAGTTAATGTTGTCATCATTGATGTTACTGGCTGGTCTATGTGCCAACGTATCTACTCAATGTGCCAAATTATGTCCTCTTGCAGGTGTTAGAGGAACACTTTGCACGATTCCACGACAAGCGCCCTATATTGGCTCTGGTGACTTTACCGTTCCATTTGAAGTAAGATATGGAAAAGGAATAGTGCTACCAAATCCAAATGTCATAATCAAAATTACTGATATAACAGCGGCATATAAAGCTGCTAGCCTTATTAATCCTGCATCTACATGGGTTGCACGAGAAGTTTCTCTTCCTTTGGAATTACAATGGATAAAACCGTTCTGTATCGTGCCAACGGTTCAGTATACCGGCCAAAATAACACAGGAGGTACCTTAGTGCTTGCAGGAGGGGCAGCAATTGTTCTAAATGGATTCTTCGTAAATCAAGGAGATGCTACTAAGACAGGCGCGACTTCAAGTACTATTGTTACCTTTTTAGCAGCGAATGATACTGTAGCAAATGCGGTGCAAACGTCCTTAATTAATAACTTCTGCTTACATGCTGGCGCTTTTGCTGAGAAAATTAAGTAAGAGTTATCCTGAAAGAACTTACTAGGTAACTATTGTAGAAACTTGAGGTCCTCCCACTCTAGTGGGAGGACCTTGTATAGTGACAATCTTATGTAATCAAGCGTCAATAAGTTCTTCTATGCACATACGATATACACCTCTACAAAGAGCGGCATATCATTGAATGTTTTTTCCAAAGTTAAATATTTTAGAGGGAGTTTGATATAGTTGCGCTGAAATGTAAACAGAACCTAGGCACACTCATTCTATTTTTTAATTCACTGCTGTTTATTCATTAACTAAACGGACTCCTGCATTGGACCAACGATAACAAACATTCCTTATACAGTACTATTTTTACAGAAAAAGACCCTGCTATTACACAGAGTCTTTTTAATTCCCAACATTTTAACTTCAACTACTTTAATAAATGTTTATTCCTTATCGTGAGAACCTGGCTTAACACCTGCCCAGTACATGGGAACGAGTACATCCGATAAGGTGCAAGGAATAACGATAGCAATAACGAGAAATAAGAATACCATTCCCATTTGCGGATACCAGTTATCAAAACCATGAGAAACCATATAAAAAAGAGAAGCCAAAGAGCTTATAAGTATATGACTTACATGTGATCCTAGTGAAAATATTGATATCATTGATGAATGGTGACGGCTTAAAATAAGACCATTTATAAAACCTATCCCTAAAAAAGGAAGAACGTTTTGCAGTTCTCTATGAAAACAGATATGGAGCTCCATATCAACGCCTAAAAGCCTTCCTGCAGCATAAGGAAGAACTACGTCAGAGAGCATACAAAAAAAAGCGGGGGAAAGTGTACCAACTATCACCGTTTTTAAGAAATTGTTTGAAAAACGTGAAAATGTGATAACAGTACCTGTCGCAGCAAAAAGAATATGCAAAAAGTGAAAACTATGAAAAAGCATATGGTAACCAGAGCACGAGGCTTTCCGAGCTGCATGACCTACTGACTGAGAAACGGATGAATAATCTATTAATGTTAAAATTATCATGGCTAATGCAACTGAAAAAATTGCGTAAGGCAGATGATGCATTAGCTCTCCAGTAAACGATGCATTATGACCATGATCGTGTGATGAATGATCATGAAACTGTTCTTTTTTTTCTAAGGACATTATACTCTCCGGTTATACTGTTATTCTACTGTGTGTTCTAATATACTGATTTTTTTAAAGAAAGCAAAAGGCGCTCTGCGGTACTATTCTGGACGCTCTGCTGCTCCTTATAGTTTTACAGGTAGCTCTATTGGCATGTACTTAAAAAGAGCGATTCTTAACGATCTTATTAGTGCTACTCATCGCTACTCTTTATAAAAGACCGATTATGAACTAGGTAATTCACAGTATAGATACCTCATACGTACATCCCTCAAACTACAGTACTCTCTTTTGAAAACTAATCGAGCTTTACAACCAGGTAACAAAGGTATTTTTTTAGGTAGAAAACAGACCTAGAACGCATGGCCGAGTGTGAGAAAGAACGCATAGGAGGTATCTTTAATATCTCGCTTACGCCATTTCCACCCAATATCAAAACGAATAGGACCTAAGGGAGTTGCGCAGCGCAGTCCAAACCCACTTGCACCGAACCACCGATTTGCAGCAATATCTGCAAAACAGTTTTGTGTAAGAATTCCACCATCGATAAAAACAGCTCCACTTACACGATCATACAGAGGAAATCGCACCTCTGCATTAATGTTAGCCATGGTTTTGCCGCCTAGAGGGACCCATAATACACAGTCATCGCACCGCACGTCATTCAACGGGGGAACCATATTC
>JACDFK010000123.1 GCA_013815795.1 Candidatus Babelota bacterium
TTGTAAAAATGTCGGCGGGCCTTTGTATTATTAGTTCAGAATTCAGTTATCTCCAAGCTCTTAATGTTATAAATTTCGAGCAAGCGCTTAACTCATAAGAAATCGCATGATGCACTTTCATGAAAATCCATTAACTTAATTAGAGGGAACTTTAGTGACTCTCTATCATGCTCTAAATTAGTATAATAACGCTAGCTCGATCTAAGGAAGTATAAAATTAATTCGTTTAATTGATGATTTATTTTCACGGAGAGCATAAGCAATTAAATCTGCACAAACATTATTCAAAAGCGTTAATGAATTTCACTATCTAGAATACTCTATGTTGCAGGTGTTTTTCAGTAGAGACCCAATGGATTCTATTATACCACACTTTCATAAAAGCAATGTATCAGAAATATCCATGAGTGAATTTCGCATATTTTTTCTGATTTTAGTAACCAGATAAATTCCTTGACAATAGAGCTTTTGAAATAACTCACTGTTAACAAGGTATCCTTTGTCTCCATAGACTTTTCCTTGAATGTTTTTCATAAGCTTTTCTAGCAAATCGGAATTATTATAAGCTATGTTGCCTGGGGTTATTGAAAAGTCTATAACTTCTCCTTGACTAGTAACGACGACGTGCACTTTGAATCCAAAGAACCATCCTACACGTGTCTTTTCTTGAGTAGCTAATCCTTTGAATACTTTATAAGAAGAAATTCCTTGTGGAAGAAATTCTTTCCGGATGACATACTTTCAGTGAAAAACTCTTTCTGAAAGAAATACCTTCATACGAAGACTTTCCATATAATGTAGCAAGCACCGTAAGGGAAACAAGCGCTTTTTACTGAAGCTCTATAAAAGATTGTAGCGTGGCATGCTTGGAAATTCTGATCTGATTTCACCCAATCGCATTAATAATCTTTAAATGTTTTAAATCCAGATACATGGTAATACACCATTAGTGTCATAACTTCACGTAACGATAAACTCATTGCTCTCATCCTTGTGTGTTTTTCAGAGCTCAGAGTACTCTTTCCAACGCATTATTCGAATGACTTGCAAAATTCATTTAGATAATAGAAACTTGTAGTTAAGTCCATTGTGTAACACTTTTTTTAACTTTAGATAGTAAAAAAGATTATCACAAGGGACTTTTTTATAGATTCCTTATATCGAGCTCGCGTTGATGAAAAAGCTTTTTACCCACTGCATTTTTAAATATCGATAGTAGTCTTTATTTAATACTCTTAAAACATTTAGCTCTTTAATTAAATTATCCGTCCGTTTATACAAATTCCAATCTCTCTAACTTTTTTCATTAAATTAAAAGCTTCTTATAGAAATTAATTGATTTTTTGTTATATAATAGTATAATTGAAAATAATATATAAATAATTAAAGGAATCACTATGAGAAAAAACTTACTCGTATCGTTTTTTCTAGGAATAGCATGCATTACTCCTGTTCTTGGCATGGATACTCCGTGCAGTTTTACATCTTCCCTAGACAACGTACTACCTTCTGATATTAGAATTTCCTTATGTCGATACCTGATACAAGCACCCAGCGCTCATGAAGCTATCAAAAACCTTGCAGCGCTTTTATCTGTTAATAAGAAGTTCCAACTACTTTTAAAAGAAAATAAACATATAACACGTGCTCTCATAGATTATATGCTCTGGAATCACGACGACTTTTGTCCTATTTTATTAGACAGATTGCGTCCTTTAGTATGCGAAGAAGAGCTCTACACCTATAAAGGTAATTTACTTAAGGGAGCTTCACTACCCATACTTTTTAAAAAATGTAAGGATGAAAATCTCTGGGAAGAAGCCTTTGCTACATTGCAGAGCTTCAAAGGAGATCTATTAAGCTATCAGATAGTTAACTACTGCTGGGAAGAAGCTACTAATGATACGTTAAATCCTACTATAAAAAAAAGCATACTCTCTCTTGCTGTAGAATTAGACACACCATTACAAATAATCGACTTACTGATCACATTAAAAGCCGATGTTAATATTCTGCGCACCGGACCTTCTCCTTTTTTTATTGTTTTTAAAAAATTCCTTGAATGCAAAGACTCCTCAAAAGAAGGCTTACGTAACAAGATAAATAGTCTTCTTAAATCAGGTGCATGCGTAAATCACTATTTTTTTACCTGGGAAGAAAAAGAGATTGAAGTACACCTAAAAAAAATACAGTTTCAAGCTCCACAGTCCCCTTTACTAGAAGCTGTTAAACATAACGATCTAGAAATGGTGAATTTTCTTATTGCACAGGGAGCTTATACGCTCGCATGTGAAGCTTTTTTCCAGGGACTAATTCAATTTACACGCAAAAAGGGATCAATTCCTCTGATAAAAGCTTTATTGAACATAGATGCTAATTTCAATATTCCCTGCATAGGCACAGGTCTTCCACCTCTTCATTCCTTTATCTCTCTACTAAAAACAGATCACACTGTAGAAGAATGGAAAGAAATAGCAGAACTACTATGTGAAAAAACAGATCTTAACCTAAGAATAAGGGGCGCAACCGCTTTAAATCTAGCACAAGGACATAACAATACAGCGTTCGTTGATCTCCTCATCTCTAAAGGAGCAGAAAACGATCAAGAATCAGCTTCCCTCCTACAAAACCCCTTAGTCCACGCACTCCTATCTCTCGCAAAAACAAAGAGCGAAGAAACAAAAGAACAGATTCACGAAGAAATTAGAAAACTAGCACCCCACGAAATAGAAATAAAAAATTGGATATTTCCTATGCAAATCGCTATTAGCACTATGCAAATTAAAGCGGTGGAGTTACTCCTGGAACTTGGCATCCCCGCCGACCTTTCTTTTTCTGAAGAAGTTCCTGATTATGGCACGTGCAGTTCATTCCTACACCTCATCGTGATGACTATAAATTTAACTAAGAACGGTCTGCATTATTCTTACATTTTCGAGAAAATGCAACCTCTTATATCCTTATTGATACAAAAAGGAGCACCTAAAGAAAGAGTAAATTCTGAAGGAAAAACAGTTATTGAAAAAGCTCTTGAGTTAGGCATGAGCGATCTAGCTACTTATATTGATTCATGCCATTCACTAAAAAAAGAGTGTACTCTCATTTAAAACATACCTTTACTATAAGAATAGTTTTTTAAAAAGAACAGAGAAGTTTAAAGCTACTAGAGCATAGT
>JACDFK010000124.1 GCA_013815795.1 Candidatus Babelota bacterium
GAGGAATACGGCGACTCGTAACTATTTTGTTTCCTCTTATGCTTATTTTTTATATAAGTATTTTTACTTTTTCTATTAATCCTATTACAAATCTTCGATCTATAATTAGTCTTTCTTCCGCAAGTATAACCGGACTGTTAGCATTTCGCTTTGTTATTGAAAACTTATCGCCTAAAGTCGGTTATTTTATGATTTCTGATTATCTGTTTTTTCTTTTGTTAGGAACGACCTGTATTGTTTTCTTGGTTAATTCGCGATCTCATGAGCTATGTGCGCGCACTAAAGAGTTTATTACTATAGGGCTTCACAGTTTTGTTATAGGAATACTATTTTATTTATTGCATTTTTTGGGATAAGGAAATCGATGAAAAGATTTTTTACGTTTTTTTTCTGCCTATTTTTACAGTGCCCTCTGTGGGGTTTTGATACTCTTTCGCAAGCTGTTCAGTATGCTCGCTCTATGCCGGAATTTCCGGCCATAGAAAATGAGAATGTCTTGCAACCTACCTTTGCTCGTTTTCAGAAAGAACATGCACAGTCGATCAGTTCCTGCATTCTGGAAAAAATATTTTCAAAACGGCCGTTATGGTCGATTCGTCAACTTTGTTCAGTTATTCCTTCCTTAACGACGTCTTTACAAGGTGTTTCTTCCCTTTCTATTGAAGTAACTCCTTCTGAGCAGTTTTTAGTAGTGGGACCTTTACATGGTTCTTTCCATTCGCTCGTTCGTATATTACAAGAGTATAAAAAAAAAGGATATCTTGACGAAGAGCTACGAGTTGTACAGTTGCATACTTTCCTCGTGTTTGATGGAGCTCTTTTTGGAGGGTCTCCTTACGGGCTTGAAACGCTTATGCTTATAGTTTCTGTAATGAAGAAGAATTCTAAAACGGTTTTTTACTTGAACAGCCCCGCTAATCTCGGTCAAGTTGATTTAAAAAATGAAATACTAAGGAGAGGATGTTCTTCTGCTGGATGTCTAGAGGTTATTACAGAATTTTTTAAAAAGTCGCCTACTACTTTGATTATAAAAGAAAAGAAAAGCCCTTCTGAGGAGCTTGTTATAAGTGCTGATAGCGAAGTTATGACCAATAAACAACAAACAAGCCGTTCTGCTGCGTTTGTTATACCTGAAGATCGCCTTACCAGTTATGCAGTTCATCCGGGATGTCTTTTGCACATTCCTTATGAGGGAAGGGCCGTATGGTCAGTATTTTCAGCACCTAATCTGCTTTATAGAGATTATTTTCATTTTTACTATGATGCCTATACTCTCATTACGATCGCCGCTTCATTGCCTGAAAGCACTATTGCTCTTTTCAATAGGGATATCAGGACACCTAAAGGATTTGAAATGGGGCTGCAAGCTAGTATTTTTACCGGAATAAATCTCTCTGCAAAAGATTTTTCATTAAAAAAGATAGCGCGAGAATCGATAATTGCTCTTCCTTCTACTATGGATCTGAGTAGTGCTCATAAATATATTGGTCTAGAAATAGAGGCAGGGCTTGCAGCTGCCTTAAAGCGAGCAAATGAAGAAGGGGGAGTGCAGGGAAAAATTGTGAATCTTGTAGTGAAAGACGACTATTATTCTCCTGAAAGGTCTCGGTTTAATATTGAAAATGCTTTAAAATCATTAGGACCTATTATTATAAGTCCTGTAGGCAGTGAACCAGTTGCAGCATCCTTAGATCTTATTAAAGAAAAAAAGATCTATATACTTTTTTCCAATAGTGGTTCTTTAAAACTACGTGATCCTTTGCTCACAAACATTATTAATTTCAGAGCTTCTTATAAAAGTGAAGGAAAAGCTTTAGTTACGTATGCGTATAAAAAATTAATTAGCCGACGTTTTGCTTTTTTTATTCAAAATGATGGGCACGGATTGTCAGCATTTGAAGGGGCCAAGGAGGCGCTCAAAGAAGTGGGCGTAAAGGAATGGACAGAAGGATATTATCCTCATAATTCTATTGATGTAGAAACGGCAGTGGCTGCTATTAAAAAAGCAAATCCAGATGTTATAGGTTTCTTTTCGGTTGCGCCTGCCACAGTCGAGTTTATACGGCAAATTGGAGAAGCATTCTTAGTAAATAAAAAACTTCTAGCATTATCGCCTTTGGGAGATAAAGCTTTTCGCCGTTTTCTTGATGATCATGGTTTATCAGCTATTTTTGCTCAGGTTGTCCCTAATCCTCGCACAAGTATGCTTGAAATTGCAAAGGACTATAGAAGAGATATTGCTCCTTATGGCTTGTTGCCCGATACGTATTCATTTGAAGGGTATATTTATGGCTCATTAGCAGCAGACTTTTTTAGAAAAATAAAAGGACCGATCAACCCACAATCGCTCGCTCATGTTATAGAGAATCTTAAAAATTATCCTTTTAAGGGATTAACCTTAACCTATGATCCCTCGAATCGTCAAATTGCTAATAATTTGTGGCTTGAAGTCTCTAATGATACCTGGATAGAGCAAAAAAACCTCTAAAGTAACTTTCTTGTGTATATGTATCGATCTCGTTATGCATCCCTTTTATCTTACGGTCTACATCCATCTGAAAAGCATCTATTTTTAGATGATATCTAGTTTCACGTTCAGTCTATACGATCTTTTTTTGTTTTTTCAAAAGAAAACTTTTTCTCAAAGCTCCTTTTCGTGGGTAGTAGCATACTTTGTGTTGAAAAATCAATAAAACTATAGTATGTTCAATGCTGAATTTTTATCATAAAAGAGAGAGCGTATAATGAGATATATTTATGTGATTAGTCTGGTTTTGATACTATTTTTAGGAGCGCCGTTACTTATCGCAAGTGAAAATCCTTTAGCAAATATTACTGCTCCGGCTCCGCAACCTGCATGTCCGTTCCCCTCGGGAAGACCGATTTTTGGACGTCCTTTAGGGGTGGACTATTTAAGAATAATTCCTTATGGCTATGTTAAGTGGGAGATGTTTTTTGATTCTAGACAAGTCATAGGATCTCGTGAAAATCAGTTGCTTTTTTTTCCTGCCCCCCCAAATATAGATATTTTCGGTAATGATATTAACAGTCACGGCGAATGGCATATGACCTCTATTGAAAGCCGTTTTGGAATTGCTGTAATTGGCCCGGATTGGGGAGATATTAAGACTAATGCGGCACTCGAAGG
>JACDFK010000055.1 GCA_013815795.1 Candidatus Babelota bacterium
AACGCCACAAGCAAAATTCAAAACAAAGTTACTATAAAATTTCTTAGAATTGTCTATAATTGAATGAAGCATATGGGATCCTTTTTTGATAGTGAATTTTCTTAATTGGAACTCATATGCTTTTATTTGTCAATACTAATTTTCTCATACATATCTAATTAATAACTTAGAGATAGAGAAACCTCGTTAATCAATTATTTAGACGCAAAAAAGACTTCTTTTAAAATGAAGAAGTAGCGATCTGATCAGATCTTTATCAAATATTGCTTAAGTCCTGTATATAAAAAGGTAAGGGTGAACCCTCTAGCACATTTTCATACACAGAAGGAAAAACAAAACCAGTAGTAACTACTATAAAACTCCTATAACGAGAATACATGATACAGATACGCGAACCTATAAGAAAACAGTTTTAAATACATAGATGTAAAATCGATCCAATTCCTTAAGAGGCTGTGCCACAGAAGTAAGCATCTCTAAGATTAGATAGAACGTTGAAGAGCTTAGTTTAAACACGGCATAATTGACGACTACATGGTTCATTATCAAACCTTTTCATTAAAAAAATAGAACGTTGCTTTATAGTTTTAAAGAATACCTGCTCTTTCACTACAAACAGTCCATACACCTCCTAATAGAAAAACTTGCTGGCTTTACCGAAAACACTAAATACTCATATATAATTCTGCTCTAGATAACTATTTTTCTTTATTATACGGATAAAAATAAATAGTTTCCTCGAGCAGAGAAATAGTTATTACATATAATTTTTTAAATATTCATGTTTAACCGATAAGATACAAGCATGCCAATATTCCATATAAAGCATAGAAAGATCATATTTTTTTGAATAAATCTGTTTATATTTTTTCCTTAAGAAACCCTCAGTAACTTGGTCCCAATCATCAATTACCAAAATAGGTAAGCGTTCATACAGTCTATCTAATTGAGTTTGAATGGTGTCCGTGTAACGAGTACTACGAACAAGTTTTTCCACTCTTTTAAGAACACCAAACTCCCCCCTTTTAACAATTGGGATAGTACCCACTAAAAGAGCTTCCCATGTTCTATAACAATCGGGGCCCCAACCCCGAGGAGAAAGAGTAAATATGCTTGAAGCTAGCTCTTCCATATACTGCTCAAAAGGAAGCCCTCCTTTTGAAGAGGTATAAAAACTTTTTTTCTGGAAAGTTTCTGCTATCTTTAGTCTCTCAGGAGTAAGTCTCATATCAAAAATACCATTCAACAACTGGGTTTTTGGTCTCTTTCTTAATGTCTCAAAAAGATCATTAAGCGATTCTCTTTGAAGAAATATCTCTTTTTTTTGGAAAACTCCCAAGGGAATAGGAAAAAACTTTGAATGCCGTAATTGGGGAGGATGAATAGAAAACCATGCAATTATCTTCTCATCATCTAAATAGCCCAGTTTATCATTAGAAACGGTATCAAAAAAATCTCCATGAGAAACCATAATATAAGGAGCCTTAATTTTAGGATGCATCTGCTCCATAAAAAGTTTTATTTTACGAACAAAAATTATATCACCCACCTTTACCTGTCGAGGATCAAATCTCACTCCCCCGCGTTTATGTGTAGTGGGTTGATCATTCTTCCCAGTTCCTGTATCGAACGTATGATCACATAAATACTGAAATCCCCACCGATTAATAAAATTACAGGTGGTTTCACCATAGTACAGATCTGCTCCTTTGGGTAACGCTACAATCGTCACTTGTACTAAAAATAGCCCGATCACGAGCACACTATGAAAAAAATCAGTTATTTTATTCATCATTATTCCTTTTTTAATAGTATTATCAGATAGATAAAGTGCCTATACATAAAACGCTTCATCAAGTATAGGGCTACTATCAGTATACTTATAACCCCTCTTGATAAGAAGAATAGGTTACAAAAACCAGATTAAAAACCAGATCGATTTTTACACAGAGCCCCACCTCGAAGATAAGTCGATAAAGGGTTATCACTCAGATAAAAATAGACTACAACGACAAACAGTTTCTACAACAAGAGAAGATCTTTTTAAAAAGGGGACTCTCTTTTACTTACAAACTCTAAGAATCTTTATCTACTGCTCATGAGTGGTAAAATCTTACTAATGCTTACCGCTCTCCTTTTTTAACAGGAGAAAACGATCCCAACATCGTTTTTTTATCTGATCTATTTTCTCTATCCAGTACTCCATATAGAGCTTCTCGCAACTATACTTTTTAGCACGTATCTCTTCATATTTTTTATGTAAAAACTCTTCCGTAACCTCTTCCCACTCATTAATAAAAAGAACCGGAAGTCCCTCGTAAAGCCAATCAATAGGGGAATGTTGCACAATAGGCACTGTTCCCATTAAAAGGCTTTCCCATACTCTGTAGCAGTCTGGCCCTAGGCCAGGAGGAGACAAAACAAATTTATAGTTACTCAACTCCGTGATATAAGGCCCAAAATGGGCAAGAGACCCCGCTTTGCAAAAAGGCTTTCCTGTAAAAATTTGGCGGATCTTTTTACGCCGCGCATTACCCCAATCAGTAAAATTCATGTACAACAATCTTTTTTTTTCTTTATTTCTCAACTGTTCGAACTGACGACTTTTAGCCTCTCGGTCTACGTAAAGTTCTTTATATTGAATAATTCCCAAAGGGAGGGCAAAAACCCGTTCATGCGATTCGCTACAAGGATGAATGGTGAACCAACCAAGGATTTTTGGATCGTTAAGATAGTTAAAATAGGTCGGTATAAACTTATCCAGATATTCGCCATGGGTCATAATAAAGTACGGAACTGGTATAGCTTCATGCATTTTTTTAAAAAATTGAGGAGCATCTCGAACAAAAACCATATCGCCGGCTTTCACTTGGTGAGGATTAAATGTTACTAACTTAGTAGTATCAGTGGGCCATACAGTTCGGGGATCAAATGCAAAATCGCAAAGATGTTGAAAGGCCCATCTCTGGACAAAATTACATGAACTTTTCCCATAAAATAAATCAGCACTTAACGAGCTTGCACTTACCAGAATGCTCATTAAACTACTCATTATCAGACGAATGATCATTCTCGCCTCCTTACAGGTTATATCTTGCTAAAAATCGGTATTTTATCTTTTTTATTTTTGCTCTCCAGTAGCTCATATACAGCCTCTTTAGATTATATTTTTTCGACGCAATTTCGACCTGTTTTTTCTCTAGAAACTCTTGAGTGATTTCCTCCCAATGCGAAACAACAAGCACCGGTAGTTCTTTAAATAAAGGGTCTAATTGCGATGTCTTTATTATAGGAATAGATCCTACAAGCAACGACTCCCAAATACGATAACTGTCAGGACCTAATCCCTTTGGAGCCAGTGTAAATATGCAGTGAGACATCTCTGTTAAATACTGCAAGAAAGACTGTCGAGCGCCCCGCTTACAATAGTTCTTATGTAACAAAAGCGCTTTTAGCTTTTTTCTTTCAGGTTTTTGATCATCAGCGAAATTCATGTAAAGAAGATGATCTTTGTGAGAGTGCACTCTCAGATTCTCTAAGAATTTATTCAATTTTTCTCTATTTTTGTAGTTGTTCGGATCTTGAAGGATACCAAGGGGAAGAGCATAAAAACGAGGATGTTTTTTAGCGCACGGATGTATTCCAAACCAGGCAATTACTTTCTGGTCTTCAAGATAGTCAAGGTGACGGTCTTTTACCGCATCTAAATTCTCTCCATGAGTAATCAGAATATAAGGAGATACAATACGAGGATGATAGTCCTTAAAAAAAAGATCTACATTTCTTACAAAAATACAGTCTCCCGCGTTTACACGCGCTGGATCAAATGAAACTCCTCGACTAGAGGTAGGCCATACATAGGGACTTTTTCGGGGATCAAATACGTGATCACATTCTTTTTGAAATGCCCATCGTATAATAAAATCACTGGATGCATTTTTAGAAAAAAATATATCATTTTCAGCGGTCATGAGGGCAGTGATACTACTTAAAACTAAAAAATATAACATTAACGATCTTTTCATAATCCTTTACCTCCGGAAGCTAATAAAAATGAACGTCTTCTTTTTTCTATTTTCTGTGCCCAATACTCTATAAATAGTCGTTTAATCGCATGCTTTTTCACCGAAAATCTCTTATACGCAGACTCAAGAAAATCTTCGGTTATCTCATCCCATCTATCGATAATAAGCACCGGTAAATCCTTAAAAAGCCTATCAAGGTGAGAGGTCTTAACAATTGGAATAGAACCTACGAGTAAGGCTTCCCATGTTCTGTAACAGTCCGGACCATAACCCGGAGGAGAAAGCGTAAATTTACACTCAGACATCTGTTGCATATACTCAAGAAACGGAAGTCGTTTTTCAGCTTTAAAGCAATACTCAACAGCACTAAAGATCTTACCAACTTCTGCCCTTTCAGCTTTTTTACCTTTAACATCACCAAAATTCATATAGAGTAGTTTCTCTTTAGGTATCTGTCGTAAAGAACTAAAATAGTGAGTAAGATTCTTTCGATGATGGTAATACTTTTTTTCCTGAAAAATACCAAGTGGAATAGGGCAAAATTTAGGATGGGCATACTCACAAGCATGAACACTAAACCATGCAATAATTTTTTTATCGTCAAGATAAGCTATCTGGTTTTTTTGTACTTTATCTCGAGCTTCTCCTGCGGTAACCATAATAAAAGGGTGATTAATTCTTCGATACACAGTTTTAAAAAACCGTTCCACATCGCGTACAAAAACAAGTTCTCCTCCTTTGACTTTCCTCGGGTCAAAACTTACCCCTTGAGAATGGGTGGGCCATGAAAAAGGATCTCTACGCGGACCAAAACTAAAATCGCATAGTTTCTGGAAGGCCCATCGAATGATATAGTTTTCACTGTATTCACCTGAAAAGAGGGCGGACTCTTCGTAAAATACACTCTGAAGGAAAAATGGATAGAAGAAAAATATGCTGCATAAAGAGAAAAAAAGATAGTTCATACATTCCTTATCAAAGCACTCTTTGTAAATTATTAAACTCTTAACCACCGATGCGGGCGCAATATAAAAAACACTGAACTTCGTGATTTACCCACAGTTTTAAAGCTTCCTAAAATAGGTTTTAGCATTCAAAATTCTGCTCGTATCCTTTACTAACCGACTTTTTCATCCAACATAGAACTACAGAGCAGCCCGATATTTCTTCTTAAGCCAAGACTTTTAAAGAGTAGCATTAACCTCCTTACGCGCGCCATATTTTGCTTAGATAAATAATTCTCTAACTCTATGTTCAATTACACGGTTTTTAGAGCCCCATTCATCCCTCTTTCCTTCAAGCTATTACTAACAAAGTGCTTTAGCAGCAATTCAGTAGGTGTATGCGATATTTTTTTGCTTAAATTGCTAGAAAGAAATATTACAAGCTATGAATGCTCAGCACACACCGTTATTTAAAGGCTTGACGATCGATCTTAATGAATACCGCTTTTTCGTAAAGGCACACAGAAAGTGGGGGGGAAATGAGAAATATGAATAAAGAGCTCGTTTGGACTGGAAAGCAAGTAGACGCCTGTAAGTGAACGTAAGAACACTGATATCCTTCGCTAGGCAAGAACCCTTCAGCGCTTTAGGAATTAAAGAAAGAAAAAAATTTAAAGAAAAAGCTCGACCTTTGACATATAGACATATGGGTAAGGGCCGCCAGAGAAAAAAGTGCAAGATTACAATTTCATATGCGGTATGACCTTAGTGAGCATAGCGGCAAATCCGTTCATCTGTCGTGCCAATAACAATAGCTTGATAAATAACTGAATATAACAATGAGTGAAATAGAAATAAAAAATTCATTTTAACACCGGCTTTTTAATATCCCTTTAAAAAGCTTTTAGCCCTTTACTATCTCACTTAATTTTTACAAAGTCATACGCGATGATTTTTCAAAAATTCGCTTTGAACAGAGAAAATAATATTTCTCCAATACTCCATATATAAAGGCCCAATATCATATTTTTTTGAAGTAATTTCGCTGTATTTTTTTCTTAAAAACTCTTCTGTAATCTCATTCCAATCATCAATAACAAGAATGGGCAAATCTTGATAAAGCCTCTCTAACTGAGTTTGAGTCTCAACAGGAAGAAGATACAATGCATTCCGCAAATACCGCTTGGCGATGGGCATCACTCCATACTGTCCTCTTTTAACAATTGGTATGGTGCCCACTAAAAGAGCTTCCCACGTCCTGTAACAGTCAGGTCCCCAGCCGCGTGGCGATAGGGTAAAGACACTGGAAGCAAGCTCATCCAAATATCTAGAGAAAGAAAGACCTTCGTTAATAACTGTATAAAAAGATTTTCCATTAAGGATTTGCGCAACTTTCTGTCTTTCAGGATTCTCTTTTACACTAAAAATTCGTGTAAGCAATCTAGTCTTGGGCTTGCTTCTTAAAAGCTCAAAATGTTTAAGAATCCTTTTTTTTTTCGATAAGAGCCCTTTCTTTTGGACAACTCCTAAAGGAATAGGAAAATATTTGGGATGCCACTGCGAAGGCGGATGAATTGAAAACCACGCAATTATTTTTTCGTCGTCTAAATAACGAAGATTTTCATTAGATGTTGTATCGAGAAAATCTCCATGGGTAACCATAATATAAGGAGCAGCTATTTTTTTATGCATCGTTTTCATAAACAGCTCTATTTTCCTGACAAAAATAATATCTCCAGCCTTAACATGAGAAGGATCGAAACTTATACCGCCAGAACGCCGAGTAGTCGCCTGATCAAACTTACCATTTCTTGTATCAAATACATGATTACATAAACTCTGAAAGCTCCACCGATTAATATAATCAGACGATGCTTTTCCATAATAAAGATCAGAACCGTATTTCTCTGCACAAAGCGTTCCTTGTGCAGAGAAAATATTAGTCATAAAAAAAAGCTGTATTATTAATTTCATAATAATTTCTTTTCTTATACCACTTACTAACGCGCTATAACTCTATATAAAATAGCTTCCAAATCTAAACTTTGATTCGGTAAATCAAACTTTTTTTCAACGAGTTGTCGCCCATTTTTGCCCAATATGTTCCACATATGGGGTCTCTCCATAAGATACAGTATTCGCTCTGCGAGCATAGAAGGATTTCTTTCCTTTACAAGATACCCATTTACTCCATCAATAACTACCTCTGGAATGCCTCCATGATCTGTACATATTGCTGGCAATCCACAAGCCCACGCTTCTTTAAGTGTATTAGGAATTGCATCTTCGTTCATATCTTTTGCTTGTACGCTCGGCAGAAGGAAAAGATGACAATGTTTCATTATTGCAACGATCTCATCTTGGGTTTTCCATCCTACAAATCTCACGTGATTTTTTAGCCCCAGTTCGTGAGCCAACGCAATAAGCTTATGCTTAAGCTCTCCCGATCCAATAATAGTATAATCTACCTTGGGATTAACCTGAATGACTTTTTTTAATGCCACAAGAGCATCTTCAATTCCTTTTTTTTCGACCAAACGGCCTGTAGTAACTAAATGGAAAATTCCATCAGCTTGAAGACGACGCTTTTTATACGCAAATCTACTACAGTCAATTGAAGAATAATGAATACCTGTTCTATCAGGAGGAGACCCCAATCTTCTTAATCTTTTTCTGAAAAAATTACAGTTTGTTAGAAACCAATCTCCCTCTGCAAAAAGAGTATTATAACAGCCTGGATTATTGTGTACATGCGTGCTTATATCCCCGCCTCGGAAAAAAGTAACTACCTTCGTTTTTAAATTATATTTTTTTTTAATTTCTAAAAATTTAATTCCACGTGGCCCAAATTGACATACCGCCACATCAAATGAGTGTAAATCTGGTGGCAACTCACCATAATAAGTTCTATCAATAAGGTTATATTTCACCACGTTATCATGTACTTTATCGGTAGCCTCCCTTTTTTCAGCATATACATACACATCATGTCCTAAGCTAAGGAGTCCTGTCATCTGGTTCATCACAAAGGTTTCTGAAAGCTTAGGAAAAAATTTGACCACAATTAAAACTTTCATAATCTTTCTTTTAGGGCTTCGTACAAGCGTAACCAATGAAGGATCCAATAACGAATAAGCACTCTCATCATGCTCGTTAGTTATTTCCTCAATGAGCTGAGCATCAGATATATTTTCACGTGCTTTTACCTCTGTAGATATGTTTAATGCACTATGTAAAACACATAAAACAATAGATAAATAGTAGTTCCTCTGTAACAATTTCATCACGTCCCCCCCTTAAATTATAGTTTAATTTTTACTCTATTTTTATGTCAGCCATTTCCAAAAATTTTATCTTTCACTAAAAGAATTTTCTCAATAAAAGATTGAGTCACTATCTTTTCTTTGCTCAAAAATTGATCTCGTATAGTAAAGATTTTTTTCAACCAATACTGCATATACAATTTGTGTGTAGAGTAAGTTAAAGAACTCATTTGAGCATATTTCTTTTCCAAAAACTCTTCAGTGACATCTTCCCATTTATCTATAATCAATACCGGTAGCCCCTCATATAAAGAACAGTCCATAAAGCGCGATCGTTTTACAATGGGAATAGAACCCACCATTAAACTTTCCCATATACGAAAGGAATCGGCAGGACCTACCCCTCGAGGTGCAAGCGTAAATTTAGATTGAGCCATATGAGACATAAAGGTTTCAAAATCTACTTTGTTTTCTTCTAAGCAAAATGGCTTATTTTCAAACAGTTCTCTTATTTTTTTTCTTTCGGGATGCGTTCTATCAAGGAAATTCATATAAACAAGATATTTTTTTGCCATAGTTTTTTTCAGTCTTTTACATAAACGCTTTAATGAAAGCCTTTTACCTGCACTTGAAAAATTAGGAAGCTGCCTGACTCCCAAGGGCAACGGATGCAGTTTGGGATGTACTGCATTACCTGCATGAATTGTAAACCATGCTATAATTTTTGAGTCCTCAAGAACTGAAATATATTTTCTTTTAAATTTACTAGAAGAGTTTCCGTGAGTTATAATAATATAAGGATTGTGTATTTGGGGATGAATTGATTCAAAAAAAGACTGAGGCCTTCTTACAAAAACAAGATCTCCCGGTTGCACCGCTGAGGGGTCGAAGGGTGCTGAAGCAACAATTCTTCTTTGACCTGTCTCATTTGCTTTTCCCTTTACCCTAAACCATATAGGGTCAAACGCCTGACCTTCCCGATTTTCGTGTAAGAATAAAACATCACAGACGCTCTTAAAATCTCCGTAATTAATAAAATTCTTCTGTGTTTTTCTTGGAACAGTTGCCAAACACGGTTCATTTTTTTGAACAGTCGCAACAATCATTAATGATTGTTGAATAAACACTAATCCAAACAATAATTTTCTCATTTTTTCCTCACTTTTATTACAAAGTATTTTTACGATGGCTTATAGTACTTTAAATAGTTATATCTCACATCCATTATTTTCGATGTCCAATATTCCATATAAAGCGCGCTTATATTATACTTTTTTGAAATAATGTTTTCATAACTAGCATTTAGACTATCTTCATTAAGATCTTCCCAGTTCTCAATAATAAGAACAGGCAAATTTTTAAATAAAGGGTCAAGCTGCGACGTTTTTACAACTGGAATTGATCCTACAAGAAGTGCTTCCCAGTTTCTATAACAGTCGGGAGCCAATCCAGGAGGGGATAGTACAAATT
>JACDFK010000056.1 GCA_013815795.1 Candidatus Babelota bacterium
GTTGCACGAATAGGGTAATAGGCAAGACGATGGAGTTTAACATGATTCCAACAGTTATTCTTATGAGCAAGAAGAACAATAGTATTGCATACTCGTGCAGACTCCCTTTGCACTGCACTCAACAGTGCACTTTCTTGAGCTGTTGTAACTAATTTTATTGAAGCAGTACGTTTTTGCATTATAACTCTTCTGCATAAGCCTTCTCTATAAGTGTTAATACAGAGTATGCACTGCAAGGTACTTCTCTGTCAAATAGTGTGTAAAGCAAATATTGTGTAAATACAGATAAGCATTATCATGTGCTACATGCATCCTAAGTTCATTTTTTGGTGGCTACGCCAGGGCTTTTTCCTCCTCTTCCTAAAGAAAAGGGTTTCCAAAGCAAAAGATTTACAATGAAACTTCAATGCCTATAGCATTAATAATCGTTCAGTTAAAATAAAAAATAGTTCTTTTTTAGTGATGAAAAGTTAAAGGAGCGCCGGATAACGAGATAATGGTGGTCTTTTGCATACTTAAAAATGAGATTATTCCAAAATAACGACTTTTTCTATCATAGTAGTAAACCTCACATTGAGAGAGGTTTACAGTGCGAAAGAACTGATGTTGTTCGCACTGTTATATTTTAAAGAGTTTTTCAGCCGTTTCTGTAGTTATTCTTTCTACTTCCTCTACGGGGATAGCAAGAAGGTCAGCGATAGAGCGAGCTATTTCTTTAATAAACTTGGGATGGTTTTTTTTACCTCGCATAAATTGAGGAGGTAAAAAGGGAGCATCGGTTTCTAAAATTATTTTTTCTATACCGACTTTTTTCACTGCAGAACGAAGGGCTTCGTTTCGTGGATATGTTATAGTACCGCCAATTCCCAGTACAAATCCTAGCGATAGAGCTTCTTGGGCCCAGCGATAATCCTCTGAGAAACAGTGAATTGTCCCTCGTAATTGTGGCGATTTAAATTCCTGTAGGCATTGGTAGGTCTCTTCTGCTGCATCTCTACTATGTATAATCAAAGGAAGGTCATACGTAAGTGCGAGCTCTATTTGTCGTTTGAAAGCACCTTTTTGCCGGTGTAAATTATATCCTGGATAATGTTTATCTACTCCGCATTCACCCATAGCCACAATTTTATGTTCTTCTTTTTTCTCTAGATATTCTTCGATTTTCGCAAGGTCCGTCTTCCAGGTATCAGTGAGGTCATTAGGATGTATCCCCACGGCGGCATAGACTGAAGGATAGCGATGTGCAAGGCTTATGCAGTTTATACTTTCAGGAAGGCTTGTTCCCACATTAACTATCTTATGTATTCCCGCCCGCGCTGCTTCTTTTACAATAAGGTCTGTGTGCTGTATTTCTGCAGGGGTAAGCGGTGCATCAAAGTCTTCAAAAGTTTTTTTGACCAGTATATTAAGATGGCAGTGTGTATCGATAAACATAGTAGTTGTGTGTCGTAAAAAAGTGAACAGTAATATTTCTTTCTTCTTCTAGTATAGGGAAATTTATTAGAAACCAAAAGATCTTTATTTTTTGTGTATTTACACAAAAAACAGTTTATTCTAGGAAAATACAAATTTGAAATTTTATAATAATAATGCCTTAATTAAAATATTTAAAAATGTTTTAAATATGGCAGGATGTAGAATTGCAAAGAGGACATCCTTTTAGGGGGGTGTTTTTTAAAAAGCATGTTGACAAAGCGCAGAATCAAAGTACTCTAGATGATTGAAAGCAGGTCTGTTGCCTCATACACAAAGCAGTGTGATAACAAAAAAACTATTAAGGGGACTTTATGAATAAAACAGGGCTCATAAACTCACTGAGTGAAGAAACTACATTCAGTAAGAAAGATGTGACTCGTTTACTTGAGGCTTTAACCCGGATTGTTGAGCGTACGCTTCGGCGGGGAGATAAGCTACAATGGTCAGGTTTTGGGACTTTTAATGTATCCCGACGCCCAGATCGTATTGGTATTAACCCAGCAACCAAGGAAAAAATTAAGCTTCCTGCTACAATTGTTGCTAAATTTAAGCCGGGCAAAAAATTGAAGGAACTTGTCCGAGCTGCTAGACCCTAACGAATTTTTCAAAGAAAAGCATTCATCGTACTGCTTTTTTTAAGGGTCATTATAGAGGAAGATTGAACACAACACTCAATCTTCCCTTTATTATTGGAAGGGATTGACTGTTCGTTGATCCCTTTTTTTATTTTCTGTTAAATTCTTGGTTTTTTTTGTATCTTTAAATAGATAGGGTATTTTTGCGTACTTTTTTAAGGGGAGATTAGAATGATAGATCTTTTACGCTTGAGGTGTGAACCTCAATTAGTGGTACAACTTTTAAGAAAAAAGGATCCTACGTATGATGGTGAACGGTTAGTTCTCCTTGATGACAAAGTAAGGAAGCTTAAAATCGAAGTTGATGCACTACGTAGTAAGAAAAATGAGTTGGCACGTTTAGGGCGTGACGGAATAAGCCAAGAGGTTCGTGATCAGTCGAAAAAAGTAAGTGAAGCGCTCCAGCTGCAAGAAGAGCTTCTTGAAAAAACGCTTGTAGAGTTTAATGAGCTTTATCTCTTTTGCCCTAATATTATTATGGATTCGGTACCGGAAGGTACAAAGGACGATAATGTTGTCGTCAAGGAATATGGCGAAAAACCTTCTTTTTCTTTTGCGCCCAAAAACCATGTTGAACTAGGTATGCTTAATGGATGGTTTGATTTTGAAGCTGCAACTCGAATGACAGGATCAAATTTTGCGTTTTATAAGGGAGAAGCAGTAAGGTTAGTGTACAAGCTTATGCATTTTATGATGAATAATAATATTAAGCATGGCTATGAGCCTTTTTTGCCTCCGTATTTAGTTAATGAAAAAGCACTTATTGGCAGTGGCAACTTTCCTCGTTTTAGAGATGAAGCTTATCAGGTTCTCGATCACAACCTGTATCTGACACCTACCGCAGAAGTTAACTTGACCAGTCTTCATAGAGATCGAACTTTTATGGCATCGGAACTTCCTCAGCGAATGACTGCTTGGACGAGCTGCTTTCGTAAAGAGGCGGGTGGGTATGGCGCTGCTGAAAGGGGTCTTATTCGAATACATCAGTTTGAAAAAGTCGAACTCTACACTCTGTGTGAACCAGAGAATGCTCAGCAAGAGCAGGATAGAATGGTTGCGTGTGCTGAATCTATTTTACAAGAACTGGGGCTTCACTATCGCATATGTCTTTTGGCTGCTCAAGACTGTTCTTTCTCTTCAGCAAAAACGTACGATATTGAGGTGTGGATGCCAGGCCAGGAAACGTATAAGGAAGTCTCGTCAGCAAGTAACTGTACTGACTTTCAGTCACGACGAAGCGATATTCGGTATAAGAACGCAGTCGGTGATAAAGCGCAATTTGTTTCAACATTGAACGCATCATCGTTAGCTTTACCCCGTTTGCTTGTAGCTCTTATGGAAACTTATCAGCAACCTGATGGCTCTATAGTTTTACCTTCCGTTCTTGATTCAATTACTATTAGGTAGGAGAGGTCATGTTAAATGCTGAGATGCGATCGCTTATTCATCATCTGGAGCTTACTACGAAAAAATTAGTGTCAGGCCCGTTATTGGGTAATTCTCGAAGCATGATCAAAGGATCAGGATTTGAATTTCTTCAGCTGCGAGATTATGTGCAAGGAGATGATATCCGTTTTATCGATTGGAAAGCATCAACCCGCGCCAATAAAATGCTGGTACGCCAGTATCTTGAGGACCGTATGAGAAATGTGTATATTGTGGTCGATATTTCTGCTTCGATCGGTTATTGCTCCGGCACAGTATCTCGAATCGATGTCGTAAAACAGCTTGCTGGAATGCTGGCCTTTGTAGCTCATCACAGCAAAGATTTAGTAGGTCTTATTTTGTATACGAGTGAGGTGGAGATGGTAATTCCACCTTCTGCTTCACGAGCTCATGTCTTTTCATTAGTTCAGACTATTTTTACGTATAAACCTCGGCATCGCACGACAGATAGTTCAGCTCCTTTAGCGTATTTGTCTCGTTTAAAAGCAAAAAAAGCCATCCTCTGCTTTATTTCTGATTTTAATGATATACTAGATAAACAGTTGCTTTCTTTAGTTGCGCGTCGCCATGAACTGTTAGCTTTTCGTTGCTTAGATGAACGTGAACGAACATTTCCTTCTGTTGGATCGCTTATTTTTGAAGATAGCGAAACGGGGATTCAGCAAGAAGTCGATGGTTCAAAAGATCTCAATGAAACATTTACCGGTTGGCATCGAAAACAAAAAGAGCTTCTTCAATCAGCTAAAGTAGCTTGTCTTGACATCACTGCAGGTAAAGAATTTACCGGTGATTTAGTTCGATTTTTAAGGCAAAAAACCGTTGTTTGATAAAGGAAATTGCATGCAGGTAGTCTTAGATGATGTTTATGATGTGTGGTTGACCCCTTTTTGGCAGACTTTTGCTGGGAAGAGTGTTCTTGTTTTGTTTTTTATTTCTGCTATTCTTATAAGCTATGGAGTATGGAGGCTTATTGTCTATTATCGCACTCGGTCTGCCCAAGATCAGGCGCTTTATGCCTTACAATCGTTGAAGTTAAAAGTGGAAAAGAGTGAGCCTGATCCTAAAAAAATATACCAAAGCCTTACAGATATTATTAAAGCTTATGCTCAATGGCGCTATGGCATACCTCGAGGCTCAAGTGATTACGAGCTTATGGTAGCATTAAATGCTTATGAGAATGACCTAAAAGTAGAAGAGGATTTAAGGCGGATTATGAGTCAAGCACAAATAGTAAAATTTGGTCTCGCTGTTGCTCAAAAAGCACAAATGAGAGAAGATATTGATAGGATTATCTCATTTATCAAGAAAGCGGATACAGTAGAACATACTCGGGGTAGTCTTGAAGTTTGAATGGGGTGGAGGAGAATCTCTTCAGCCCGTCAAATCGCTTTACATTCATTGGCCATTTTGTCCTTATAGATGCCACTTTTGTCCTTTTGTAGCGTTAGCGGGACATGACAGTTATATAGCCGAGTATCATAAAGCACTCCTTACAGAACTCGAAAGCTTCTTTGAGAGTCATCCTGATAATGGACCGATTCAAACCGTTTTTTTTGGCGGCGGAACGCCGAGCACGTACCCTGAGGATCTGCTTGAAGAAACTATTACCTGTATAAAAAAACGATGCGGTTTAACAGATTCTTATGAGATGACAATTGAAGTAAATCCGGGAACGGTTACTCCTTCTAAGCTTCATACCTGGAAACAGCTTGGGATTAATAGGTTATCAATAGGGGTGCAAAGCCTGAATGACGAGCTTCTAAAAAATCTTAATAGGCACCAAAAAGCGGCAGATGTCTATGCACTGCTTGATGCAGGATCCCTTATTTTTGACAATCTTTCAGTAGATCTTATTATTGGACTTCCAGGTGTTTCAGCGCAAGAGTGGAAAAAACTTGTTTCCATTGTGAGCTTATGGCCTATAAAGCATGTATCAATGTATTTTTTGACAGTACATGAAGATACTCAGCTCTATTTTGGAGTTCAAAGTAATAAAATAGTGTTGCCACCTGATGATGAAGTGGTCGATCTGTATTACTGGACTATCGATCAGTTTTCTCAGGCTGGCCTTGAGCAGTACGAAATTTCGAATTTTGGACGTCAAGGGTGGGAGTCGCAGCATAACAGAGTGTATTGGCATCGTAAGCCTTATAAAGGTTTTGGATTAGGAGCATGCTCATTCGATGGTGCGAGTCGATTTCAAAATGAAAAAAATTTGTTAAAATATATAAAGGGTGCTATAAATAATGATAACGTAATAGTGTTCGCTGAAAAGTTGACAGAAAATCAAATATGGCTAGAGCAGTTAATGCTCGGTTTACGTCAAATCAAAGGAATAGCCCTCGATGATATTGTAGAGTCTTTGTCTGTGAAAGGGAAAGATTCATTTTATAAAAGAGTCTATGAGCTTGAGTCTGTTCATATGGTAAACTGTGAAAATGGAAGAATTGCCCTGACACCCCACGGTCTTTCAGTGGCTAATGAAATTATTGTAAAGCTTTCTTGTATCGATAACCAGTAGGGAATACGTATGGCCAAACATGTTGGAGTAAAACTCCCAGAAGATTTAAATGCTATTATAAAATCTGAAAGGATTGTCTGTATTTTGGCGACTTTTTCTGAAAAAGGAATGCCTCACACTACACCTATTCAATGTGTTTATCCAAAAGGATCTGAAAGCATTTTAATGACGATCCATAAAGATCATACCGGATATCATAATATGGTATGGCAAAAAAAAGTAATGTTATGTTTTTTAGAAGAAGGAAATATAGCGTATAGTATTCTTGGAAGAGCAGGGGTGGTCCGAGCTCCTTCTTTGATACATCCTTTAATGAATGTCGTTCGTATTGATATCATTGATATAAAGAGTGATCGTTCAGTGCTTACTCGTGTCGAATCAGGAGTTAAGTGGACCTATACATCTTCTGAAGCAGAAGAGCTTACAAAGGCTCTCATGGGCGAACTCAAAGAGCTAGCTCGTACTTTATAATAAGTCGGTAGGTGCGGTTATTGCTGAGGTTGTGCTCTAAGCGTGTGTTTTTTAATTAAAAGGGATCTGCATGAATAGGTGTCTTATCTTGTTCTCTCTATGGACCGTTATAGGTACTATGTATGGGGATCTTTACTCTTTATCTTTACCTCCTCAAAGCCAGTTGAAAGATGGAAATTTTGAAAGCTCTGATGACTCAAGCTCTGGTAACTGGTATGAAAAACTACACTGGTGGAGAGAAGCTAAACGGCTTTACACCAGCGATATCCAAGCTGCAATAGAGCAACTAAAAGCTATTGCAAAAAGTTATGAAGAGAAAAAAAAGGCTTTTTTTACACAGTTAGAAACATCTTTAAAAACACTTTCTGTACCTGCTCCTCAAGCAGTTCCTCGTATTAAGCTTTTGCTGCAAGAATTAGCTGCAAAAAAAGAACAAGAGCCCGATGAGAGTGAAACGATAACCGAGAATTCTAAAAAACTTGAAGCAGTACACCAAGCATTTGAACAGTTGTCTGTATTATCAAGACGACTCGAAGATGCCTATAACAAAGTTCTCATAAGTCAGATAAAAATGGGTGAGCAGTACGAAGAAAAAGCTCTTGAAAACTTTGAGAAGATAGAAAATGTATTTGATGATCAAAAAGCTCATGGATACTATCTTATAGTGGAAAATAGTTTAGAAAATTTAAAAGCAGTTATTACGTATTTAACAGGGCCGCTTTATAGCTTTACTGAACAAGTTGGAATGCGGGTTTTACAGACCATTCCTCGTATTAAAGCGTCGGTTGAAGCTTTAGAAAAAGAAGGAATTTACGTACGTATATTATCAGAAGCTGAAAATGCTCAAAGAGCTGCAGCTGAAAGAAAAACTGAGGAGGCGCGGGCCCAACGTGAAGCTGCCAAAAAAGCAGAAGCTCTTAAGAAAGCAACTCCCTGGTGGAGAGCTATTGTAGGAAGTATAACATCTTTTTTTTCAAATCTGTGGGAATCGATTATGAGTCTCTTTCGGTCTTCGCCCCCGGTGGCCAAAAAAGGGCCTCAAATTCCCCCAAAAAATACACCAGTTTCAGCTACGGCAACCCAAAAAACAGCTCAACCACCTGCTTCAGCTGTTGCTGTTCCTGTACGGCCTGCACCGGTAGTACCTCCTGTTGTTCCTGGAAAAGCGGTGCCTACTTTCCGTTAAAAAAGGCGTATGGTTTTTTATACTCTTTCTTCTGCATTCTATCTTTTTGTTATAGTACCTAACCAAAACTATGAATAGGTTTTCTGGTTATACCCCTTGAGAAGAACAGATAACTCCATAAAAAAACGTCAATCTACCCATGAGAAATAACTTCTAATGCTTTTCTTAATCGAGATTTTTGACTAGATAATTCAAGAATATACCTATTCATACAAGGAAAGCTGTCAATAAAGATGTGTCATACTTCCCAAACACGCATACATATACTATAAACAATGGACATATGTATGGTAATTTCTTAAAAAGACACTATTTTTTAAAAAAAATTTACCGTAAAAAACAAGCTAGCATTTTTCAGAAGTTAGTTAACACTTGAAAATGCTAGATTGTTTCTAATACTTCTTTAAAGACATACGTAAGCTACACTGGTAGATTTTTTAGTCTTTCAGATGTATCAATAATTATTTCGAGGAAAGTGACTCAAGAAATGCCGCCATAATTTCATTATTCTCAATTCGTGCTAAATCTAATGCAGTTTCTCCGTTCTGATTAATAGCATCTAATGATACATAGCCTTCTTCTACCAAGATACGAATAACCTCTTTATGATCTGAATCTAGTCCTTTTGAGCTACGCTCTTTTTGTTTCTTCATCTAAGTAGTTACTAGAGATAGAAGAGTGCCCATGAACAGCAGCATGAAGTAAAGTGCCCATAGGCCTTCCAATATTAAATTCATTAGAAGGTTTTACCGCCAAAAACTTATGGCTCATCGCATTATCTATTTTAGCACCCTTGTCCAGTAACATACGAAGCATTTTTATCGATCCATAAGCAGCCGCTATTTGCAACGCTGATCCCGTTTCATTGCTAACCGAAATATTATCATTTTTAGTTCCTAAACTAAGCAATGTTTCAGCTAAATCGGTGTTTTTCATTAAAAGTGCAGTTACGAATGGTATTGGGCCCATACCAAGTTGATAAAATTGTCCCGATTGCAGTCCGGACGTTCTACATTCAAGAGGTAAATTGGTACAATAGTTAACAGAAGCTCCTGCAGTGATAAGTTTTTATATGGTATGTATTCCTATAGTATTTATCCCTAGATCGTAATCTCCAGTATTAATAACTCCATCTTTGATCAGCATATTTGAAATTGCTACCATCAAGGCTGAAGGCCCACATTTAACTCCATTCACGTCAGCATGTAAGGCAAGGAGTATATCAATAATAGTTTCCTGTTGACACCGAATTGCTTGTATTAATAACGTTATTCGAGGAGTTCTAGAACTTGAGCCAAATCCTTGAAAACTAGAGATAAAATTAATTACTTGATAGCTTAAAGGATCATTCTGTAACAGCTCTAACTTTTTTTTTATTATATCCCATTTCTCATCAATAGAATATTTAAAAAGTGTGTCTCCCTTTAGATATTGAGCTCTATAGCTTTCGAGCTCCTCTTGATTTAAAAATGAACATTCACCTAAGGAATCAAATAGTGATATACAAGGCGTATTATTATCATAGGATAAAAGATAATCACACACTACTCGAGTAACAGAAGGATTTTTAAGAAACGCTTCAAACGCTTCATTTTCCTGCATAGCTCTAGTTAGCCTCTCTAAAACGCTTCGAACCGATTTAGTTCCATTTACACATGAAAACAAAAGTTTTGCAGGTGATTCTTGATATAGCAAATGAGCTATGAATAAAGATCGTTATATGGTAAACTATAGTCCTAACAAGGAGGGATTGCTATGGCTATAGCGTACAGTGAAGATCTAAGAAAACGTGCAGTGGCTCTAATTGAG
>JACDFK010000057.1:0-8022 GCA_013815795.1 Candidatus Babelota bacterium
TACCGTTGATTTATGTCTCTCAAGCTCCCTTGCTATTTCTGTCTGTGTCTTTTGTTTACATAGGCCAATATATATTTTGTCTCGTTCATGGTAAGCTAGTTGAGTAAGTTTTCCCATAATTTTGTAACACCTTTTTGTTAGAATAGATCCATAATTTAATTCTATCAGAGAGGCGTTGCATTTCATATTAGATTAAGCCTCTCTATAATGCACAAACCGGAAAATTGATATCTCTACTTGAAAAGCATAGAGATCAAAAAGAATTACTGCTTAGAGACACCTCTAGTTTACATACAGCAGGGTTCAGCCCTGATGGAACTATAGCTTTTACGTGGTTAGGTTCCACTGTGGATCTCTGGGATACAAAAACCGGAGAACTTCTTTCATCCCTCGACTCTCCTTATACTCTCGGCAAGATAATGATTAGTCCTAACAACAACTTTATCGCTCTGATCACCAAAGACAGAGACTATGAGAACTTTAGTAGCAGCAGAATGCTGTATGTAGTAAATCGAGCAAAACAGACAAAGATACTAGAACTAGGTATAGATCCTACTGGAAATGGTTTCGATCCAATTTTCAACCCCAATAGTACCACGCTCCTCGATATGAAGAATATGGAGCATACGTATTGAGTACAAAAACAGGAAGAGTCTTACATACGTTTGACGGTGAAGAGGACGGATCTACAGTAGGATTCAATCAGTATGGAACTATGATTATCTCAGGATCTAACGATAATAAAGTACGTTTCTGGAAGTCATTGTGGGAACAATACCCATGGACTGCAGAGGGGAAACTAACTATGTTTCAAGTCTGGCTTATAAACAAAATGGCACATGCAACAGAAATAGATAAGGATCCATCTTTTACCATAGCTAACAATACCCTTGAACACGAAATTTTACAAACATTGCCTGACAATGTTATACAGTGTTTAAAAAAATGGTATGTGCCTTGCTTTAAAATGCTCACAAACCAACCCTACTGAACTCCTAGCTATTTTTAATTGATAATCACGCGACAAACAAGCACATTTTAAAGGAATTTTTTATGAATTATCGCATTAGATTACTATTATTTACTGTATTATTTCTGCCATTCTCAAGCATGATTCAAGGAATGAAACGAAAAAATTCAAACCCCCAAAGATCTATTTCTCTTAAACAAGAAGGGGACACCATTGTTTTTTCTCTTATTGATACCACAAAAGAAGAAGCTGTAATTAAAGAAATAGAACGAATCCCTCGAAATTCGTATGAAAAAATACTTATGCTCATGCATTATAGATCCATGCCAATTGAAATTAAAAATCATGTTACCGATGTGCTACTCGCACCTAGTATACCGGACGTTTTTCAATGTACTGCGATATGTCAAATAGAAGGACATGGAATGCGCTCAGTGAAATTCAGTCCAAACAATAGAAATTTTATTACAGATGACTACTACGGAGAAAACCTCCACTTATGGGACAGTGAAAACTATTTACCCCGTCAATTTTCACCACCCCCAGGAGAAAAATATGGCTTTATAAGATTCAACTTCACAGGAAGCATGGTCGTTTTACAACAAAAAGAGGGGCCTATGAACATCTTGAGTGTTCCCCAAGGAGATCTGATACTTGGCCCGCTACTTTTTCCTTATCCAGGAATTACTAAACATAATTGTAGAATTAATGAGGCCACATTTAGTCCTGACAGTTCACTTGTTTTTATTGCGTATTGTGGTGGATGTGAATCATTCGTATGGGTGTATAGTATTATCAGCGGTGAATGCCTATTAAAAATGGACGTCATGAATGCACAATTGAGCCCCGATGGAAAAACTCTTCTGGCTTGCCTTCCTAACGATATATATCAACTATGGGATCCAACAAAAAAACAACTTTTACATACCTTGAAAGGAGCCCCTCGTTCACGTGGTTATATGCAGCGTCGTATACACTTTAGTCCTAATAGCCAAACAGCTCTTACCGGGAGCGGCACATCAGCTCTCTGTCTAAGGGATATAAAAACAGGCCATGCTTTACAAACTTTCAATGTAAAATCAGAGTCTCTCTATGGAAAATTTAGTCCTGATAGCAAATTTCTTCTAGTTTCATATAACTCTCATGGTACTGCGCAAAGCGCGATCTATAACGCGCGAACTGGAGAACTTTTACATACACTTCAAAAGAATACGCTTGAAAAAAAATTACTACTTAATGACGAATCTTTTATACCTAAAGGAAGGTTCAGCCCGGATGGAACTCTAGCTTTCACTACGTATCTTGAGTCAACAGTGGATCTCTGGGACACTAAAACAGGAGAACTCCTTTCATCGTTCAACTCTCCTTTTGGTATTGAGAAGGTAAAAATTAGTCCTAACAACAACTTTATCGCTCTTATCTCAAAAGAAAGTGGAAACACAGATGATTGTAAAGACAGAAAGCTTTACGTAATAAATCGAGCACAACAAGAACAAATAATTGAGTTAAATTTAGATCCTACTGACAGATCTCCCAATCCAGTTTTTAGCCCCGATAGTTCAACGATTCTCGTTCCTCGGCATGAGAAATATGGAGTATCTGTAATGAGCACAAAAACAGGAAACATCTTACATACGATAGACGCTGAAAGTGACGTATGTTATATAGGTTTCAATCATGATGGCACTAAGATTATAACAGGATCAACCGATAATAAATTGCGTTTCTGGAAGCATGTATCGAAATTGTATCCATGGACTGAAAAGGGCCAATTAACTATTTTCCAAGCTTGGCTTATAAATAAAATAGCTGGTGCGGCAAAAATAAAAAATAGAGATAACGATACGTCTTTTATCATAGGTGACTCCCTTGTGCTTGCAATTTTACAAACAATGCCTGAAGGGGTTATACAGTGTTTGAGAAGATGGTATAGTCCTCGCTTCAAAATACAGATAAACGAAGCCGGCTGCCCCTTATAGCTATTTTTAAGTGGTAATCACTACTGATTGTCCGATGAACCCCTAACCAGTACAAGAATGACAGGTATAAAGAGCTTGTAAAGCTGTATACATTTAAAACTTTAAAAAGCTTTGCATACTAAAGTCTTTTATACTTCTTGAACGAATTGCTTGAACCCCACAGTGCGACAATTCTGTTTTTTGCAAGCTTTCTCACCGATAGTATCTTTACTAGAAAAGAATCTTGTGAATACACTGTACTGTAGCATCACCATCATATTTACTAAACGTAAGACCTACAAGAACTATAATGCTTTTTGTCTCCATTTTTGGGCTAGAAAGATACCTCTCATAATAAGCACGATCCTTAATCTGCTCAAAAGCCACATCTTTTTGGTTTCTAGGCTCACCTTGCACATTTACAGCTTTTGGTGATTTTTTAACTTTAAATTCAAAAATATAGGTGAACTTTTTTGTAAACACTGCCATATCGATGCGACCACGATTTGTTGAAATCTCTGAGTGAGATTCAAGTCCTAGAAGAAGGAAAAAACCTTGCACAAGAGCATGGTAGAATTTTTCAGTATGTTCTGCTATCTGATAAGGAATACGAGCAAAAATGATTTTCAATTGTAAGCACAATTCATCTATATCATTAGTAAAAAGCGCATTCCGCACAAGTGGTGCTGCTTGATTAATAATGTTTTCATCTGTATCTGCAAGGGTGGCCATTAACAAGATAGCATAGGATTCCTTTATCTCATGATTAGGATAATCTAATCTATAACTATTAGTTTCCTTAGTATAAGTGGAGATTGTAAGATACCCGGCTTGGAATAACAGAGTATCGAGTCGTGGTTTTAGTGCATCAAGAGAAAGCGTCGTTAAACTATCTGCAGTAAAAAATCCACCATCTAAAGCCTGAAGGTCATAAGTATGCGTTTTTAAAAAATGGCGTAAAAACTTTGGCGTTGCTACACTAAACCAATAGTTAGCAAACCTTTTTTTCATAAAAAGATAATGGAGAGAAAAGGGATTATATACTTTTTTATCTTCTTCTGAAAAACGGTATCCATTATACCAGAGTTGTATTTTTTCTAAAAGCTCTTTTTCTGCCATCTGTTCAACAAGAGCCAACTGCCCAATATGTTCAGAGAAATAGGTCATAAGCTCTTCTTTAGTATAGCCAAGAAGTGATGCTGCAATAGGATCGAGAGAGATGTTATTAAGAATATTCATTCCAGAATAAGCAGAAGTTTTAGGAATAGGAGAGACTCCCGTAACAAAAATCGCACGAAAATTTGCACTATGGCTTTTAAGACCAGTAAAAAAACTGTTTATTATTGTTAGATTTTCTTGTGCAAAATTATTGCCGAGGCTATTAACGATAGGGTAATCATATTCATCGATAAGTATAACAATCTTATTTTTTTGAGCTAAGGCAGTAATAAGCCCTGCAAGCTTACTTAAAGAAGTTGATGGTGCTTTTGAAAGATCAATAGAAAACTTTTCTGCTTGCAATTCTAAATGATATATAAGCTCTTTTTCCAAGATTTCAGGAGTACTACTCGTTAATCCTGAAAAATCCAAGGATATTACAGGATGGGATTTCCACTGATAATCACTTGAATCAATCCATAAACCCTTAAAAAGCTCTCTTTTTCCTTCAAAGAGTGATTTTAATGTTGAAAGAAGAAGCGTTTTACCAAAGCGGCGGGGCCTCGATAGGAAATACAATGAGTCTCTTCCGTTAATAAGATCATAAATTATCTTTGTCTTATCAACATAGATAAAGTCTTGCGTAATAAGATTCTCAAAAGAACTTGTACCTGTTGGTATTTTTTTCATCTATTCTCCATTTCTGTACTACTTTTAGTATAGCATCACAATAATGTCATTGCCAGAGCTTTAATAGTTGCACCAAACTGATAAGTTCCTATTAGTGGCCAAAGTAAAAAGTTCCGGTTTTTTAGAGAGAATGGATAGTGACAAACAATCCTAAACATCTAAAAAAACCGAAACCCTATGGATAAACTTATCATGAGTCGTAAAGACAAAAAAATAGAAGTTTGATTCATGATGAAGCTCATATCGGACAATACGAAAAAATCCTGGCCGTGGAATTCGCTGTAACATCTCCATTAGATTTACTCAATGTTAGCCCTATACTCGCTAGGCGAGTATAGGGCTGAAATAGGTTAGTGTTACAATAGAGTACAATAACTTGAGGATGAATCATTGTGCTCTTCTTGCGAATCGTTAGACTAGGAAAGATATTTATCAGAGCTCGATAAATATTCCTCTGAATCTGACTCATCTAACATAAAAGAATCCATAATTTTTTTCTTGGTAGTCGTATCCCATTTTTTTACTAGTTCATTTTCAAACTCTATAGAAAGAATTTTTCCCTCAGAACTAAACCGTGCATCGGTAATTAAATCTTTTATTTCTAATAAAAGGAGTGCTTTCCGGTAATGTCAAAGAAAAGAACCTTGTCATCTAGAGATCTCATGAAAAAACGTTGTAAGGATAAAATATGACTATAAAAAAGGCGGGTCTGCTGCTATTTTTATGTGGGCTTACTGTTGAAGTAACAGCTCATTCGCTCGGTGATTATATACCCTATGCTCTACACGCGCTAGTGACTGGAATTTCTGCAGGGAGCGACTATAAGTTATACGAAGATAAGCGTGGTGATATTAAAAGTATTACTGCGCAAGAAAGGGTTTCTTGTGCTGCCGGTGGGGCCGCAGCTCTGTTTACCGATAATTCTGCTCTGTCTGGGAACGATTTTTTTCATGTTGTGTTGCTGACATAGATAGGATTCCCTTACAGAGTACTGTTTTTATGTGCTTAGTAGAGAACAAGTATGTTTCGATCACAAATGCATGCGTTCTTTTTTTCATGTGGAGAGAAAATGGTTGTATCGAGGTATGGTTTTTCATGAGAAGTCAGAAGAACAAACGTAGATGACACCAGGGGAAAAGGGCAACTGTCAATTTTCGACCGTTTATAACTACGAAGATTCTTTTTTATTGTGCCTAAGGATCTTTTTTGACATTTCAAGCCTTAGAAAGCATGCTATATACTACAAATTCTTAGAGATTTTATAAGGTATCAATTTTTCTTTGCAACTTATCATAGGAGAGAGTATGAACAAGGTTTTTATTGCTAGCATATGCTTTTTTGCCGCTTATATCCATGCAACTTCTGAGATTGTTGAACATCTTGCTCCTTGCACGTTTGACCATCAATCAATTGCTATGAAATCCTCATGTAATCGTCCCAATAGGAAGGGTGGACCCCATATAGCAATCGAGCACACTGAAAAACAACAGATTGTACATTGTTATGGGCATGGAGGAGCGGGATATACTACTCTTTTTGGTACGGTTCAAGAAGCACTTGAGCTTTTAATGCACACAAACCCTTCTTTGCAAGAGCCTATTAAAGTTATTGGCTCTGGTTGCGTTGGACTTACCATGGCTATTGAATTACGCCAAAAGGGGTTTGCCAATGTAAGTATTTCTACCAAAGCCTTGTATGATATTCCTTCATGGTGTGCTGGAGGATTCTTTGAGCCTGGATCAGGAGATGAACAAGAGCCTGCGCTTCAACGTAAAACACGGCGAGCACTTTCAACTTTTCAAGTGTATCATCAGATTGAAGAAGGTAATCATACTTACCTTGCATCACAGGTAATTCGACGGATTCCTTTATATGCTCATGAAGAGGTTAAACCGGGTGTAGAAATTCTAGAAAAACTTCAGTATATGCCACAACGAGAATTGGTAACACTCGATTTTGGTAATGGAGTTACTCACAAAAACTATGTAAAGTATATGACCTATTTTATCGATGTTGCAGCCTTTATGAAGCAGCTTTGGGCTGAAGTAGAACGGCTCAAAATTCCTGTAACTATTGAAGAAATTCGTTCATTGGAAGACTGTAGCCAAAAGATTGTATGTAACTGCGCAGGGCTTGAAGGAGGAATGCTTGCTCAAGACAAGAAAGTCTATCCACTGCGTGGGCACTATCTTTTATTGAATGATTCAGTAGGAGATGCTCATATGAACTATATTATTTACACTCAGGTGCTTCAAGATGGAAAAAAAGAGTACGTATGTTTTTTCCCCAAAAACTGTATGCATACATCGGCTTATCCGAATGGCATGGCATGTAAGGGAATGTTTGCAGGGACTTTTGTTCTTACGAGCACCATCGAAAGTGAAAAAGAGCTACAAGCAATTGATGCTGCAGAACTTCATAAGCTTGAAAAACGAGCTCGAGAATTTTTTTGCGGTAAAGACTTGAGCATTGATTCTGAAGGTAAAAAAAGACTTATTGGAGTTAGCGCACAAAACAACTGATGATTATAAAATTGATTATAGCGCCACCTACCAGGTCAAAAATAGAGAGTATTATACTGCGTTGTTAATGGCTGTAGAGCAGTCTTCTGCTAATGGATCTGTTGAAGAGTTATTAAGAAGAGCAGGTTCGCTTAATGCAGTTCAAAAAACAGAACTCTTACAAGCAGCACATAATGCTATTAATTAATGTAGCCAATTAATTTTTCCTTCGCAGAGTTGGTGGAATATGGGGAAATTTGCTGTGGGGTTAGGTGCATGTTACGCAGGAGTGGCTACTCTTCAGGAGTCGTATATGTATTTGAATCTAGATGATGAGGATCGCTTATCAGGGCTCACTCCGCTAGAACAAGCTGCTTTTTGTGGAGTACTGGGCTTCTTGGAAATTGCTTTTGGTGTTGGTCTTGGTTTACAGGCAGGGTGGATTGGTTTACAGGCAGGGTGGAATAGTTATAAGTTTTATTGTACCCATTAACGTTATGAAAACGCTAAAGATATTGAGAAATTACTTGCAACTGTTTTATAGGAGATAGAATCTTCTAGCTCTCTTGTTTGAAGAGTGAAAAAGCCGAAGTATTTTGCAAGCTTACATTCATCTTAGAGAGATCGAATCTTGCAGTACTTTTTTATTCTTGAAAGAGGCTGTCAAACCAAAGTGAAAAGTTCCGGTTTTTAACAACATGAAAACTTCCGATTTTCTAAATTAAATTCCCCTAAAGGGGTAATG
>JACDFK010000057.1:8032-9487 GCA_013815795.1 Candidatus Babelota bacterium
TTTTACATTCAATGCCTCGTTTTCTTTTAAAACATGATCTATAGGGCTTATATTGCCTTTGATTTGCATATCAATTTCCTTAAATTTCAACTGCTGATTTCTCATGTGTATAGTTATTTTTCCATCAAGATGTTCGCAAATTGTCACAGATTCTTTTGGTCGAATAGATGCTGTATTACGTCTTTCTAATTGGAAAATCTTAAGTTTATATCGAACAGTGAAATCGTTCGTTATAACACGACTTTCTTGAGTACAGAAAAGAGCATTTAAAACATAATCTTCAATTGAACGATGAGAATCACCTTGTATAGCAGCCTCCACTGTAAACTTTGCATTATGTTCTTGCATAAAACTACCTTCTTGAATAAATTGATTTCCTCCTTCCATCGAATTGATATGTGCCATTCTCATTTCTTTAACAAGCCGCTCTTACAACGTCTTATTCGCACGCTCTACTCTACCTTTTGCCTGAGGTGAAGTGGCATGACTAACATCTATGAGAAGTTCTTTCATGATACGCTCAAATTGTGTTTTTTTGTCTCGCTCTGGGTTATTTAAATTGACGCTAAAGACGCTCCCAAAGTCCACATAGAAAGACCAAGGTCTCCCATATTTTTCTATATATTTCTTAGTAGCCGACGCTACTGCTTTAAAAGATTCACTTTCCACAAACTCAAGCCATAAGATCTTACTGGTAGCATCATCGATAAAAACAAGTAAGGTGCATTGCGGCCCACGACCTTCAAACCAATCATGGGGAGATCCATCCAATTGAATAAGGGTCCCAAAAATTTTCTTTCGTTCACGCCATTTTCGATGTTTGGTTTTTCTCTTTCTTGATGTCCAAAGTCCTTTTGAAATCATCATTTTCCTTAGAGTCTCCTCAGAGTCTCATCGCTTACAGTTATCCCTTTGTCTTTCTCAATTGCTCTGCAGCAAAGGTAGGTCCAAAACCAAGCCATTCCGATGTAAGTAAATCTATCGCTAAAGCACGACTTTCCTCGCTCCAACGCTTTTTACTGTGGACTCCTCTACCTCTATGAATAAACCCCGAATCTCCTTCTAGTCGATACCTTTTAAGTTTTTCCCTGGCTGACCGCTCACTTATAGTGAGCATTTCAGCAGCAATGTTTTGTGTAATTTCTCCTGATTTTAATTTTTTAAAAACAGTTATTTGTTCTCTTTCTTTGGACTCATGATAAGTTTATCCATATGGTTCCGGTTTTTTTAGATGGTTAGGATTAGTTCTCGCTATCCATTCTATCTAAAAAAACCGGAACTTTTTACTTTGGCCAATAATAGTAACTTATTACTGTGGTGCAACATTGTTTACAGAGGCCAATATATATTTTGTCTCGTTCATGGTAAGCTAGTTGAGTAAATTTTCCCATAATTTTGTAACACCTTTTTGTTAGAATAGATCCATAATTTAATTCTATCAGAGAGGTGTTGCAT
>JACDFK010000058.1 GCA_013815795.1 Candidatus Babelota bacterium
GTTATACACTCAGTACAGATGCTAAAAGCCGAAGAGCTCATGGTAGCTTTAGTCGCTTTCAATCAGATCTTTCATGGAAATAACTAAGTCCTGTATATAAGAGCTTTATTAAATCTTTACTGTAGAGTTCTCATTTATCATAAGTTGTAAAGCACAGGCTTTCTTCGCCTTAAAGGAGTGTCTTAGAGAGTTCAGTTATTTACGGTCTAGATAGTTTACCATGCATATAAAAGGCTACTGCTGTGCTTAGTTTTCTTTTTGTAGGAGGCGGAAGCGATATCTTTAGAAACTGAGCTTTAAACAGATTCCTTCTTCTAATACTATACTTTATCAGAATGTATACCTCTCTATTTCATTAGATTTTCGGTTGAAGGCACGCCCTCTAAGTTTAAGATTTTTTTGGTACGTAAGCAGAATGAGTAGTAGGGAAGTCTCTTTAAGAGTAGATTTTCCTTGAAAAAAGGTTGCTTTTCTTTCATGTACTACCTGTACTAGAGGAAAATTTTAACCTCTTGAACGGTGTCAGTTGAATCAGTTTTGTTTCTTAGTTTATAATGGAATGTGCTTTTTGGGATTTTTAGGGCTGAACTATGATCATAGTTCAACCCTAAAAGTTACTCTTTATCGTCTTTTTTTTGCGTCACAATAACTACCCGGTGCTAACACTGGAATCTCCAAAGATTCAGGAGCTAAATCTTTGAAATCCTGCCAATTTACTCTTTTTTTGGCGCCCGTCATTCCATCGCTGACTTTTCTCATAAAGTTGAATTTTAGCATCCATTTAACAGATTGAGGAATGTTTTTCATTAAACGAAGTTTTTTCTGCATGTCGCAAAAGCACCAGCATGTCCAACGTCCTTGTCCGTTAGCGAAATATTTTTTTGTTCGTTCCTTTACTTCTTCAGGAGTAACATTAAATCCATAAGGGACAGGATCTTCTCCTAAAACAACCAGTGCGTTCATTGCTGTTTGGCACTTAGCGCAATGCATGCAACAGTTCTCCTCAAGTATATGGTAATCGCATACTCGTAAGCGAGGGATAGTGAGAGCTTTTTCTTTCACAGCATCCACAATAAGCTTAATTTTATCAAAACGGGTTGCATTAAAATGTTCATGATTTAAGCAAATAGAACTAGCAACCTTTAAATTGTTATCAACTAAAGGATTTGCAGCGGACGGAAATTGGTAATTCCAGGTGTATGTCGAACCTATTAGAAGCAGTGGATATCCTTTTGTATAAAGGATAGGTGCTGCAAGCCCAAATAGTCCAACTCCTTCTGTAGTATCAAATTTCCATGTGGCTATTTCAGGACTTACGTGATTTAATACTGACCAGTTTAAAAATTCCGAATGGTTTGCGGTGATAAAAGCATTTTTATGACCATAATTTTGAGCATATTTAATGATATTTTCTTTTCTTAGTTTCCATACGTTCCCTGCTCTTAAAGGCAAGTCATCTTGTCCTCGAGTTGTTATCAATAACTGCTTTTTATCCATATGCTCAAATGAGCATGCTACCGAATCAAGACCGCTACTAAAGAGAATAGCTACATGTTTATCTTTATCCATAAGTGGGACAGTGGGCCTGTTTTTTACTAATTTTTTTGGAATGAGATTTCCCGTTAAAGGTGTTTTTGGATAGAGCCTTTGAAGTACTTTTTTGATTTTTTCAAGAGAATAAAATACATCTTCATCCATGGAGTCGATCGAATAGTTTTGTCCTGAAATCCATATAACAGGATAGACACTTAAAATAAAGGGTAAAATGGCAATAGTATAAGGAATCTTTTTTAAATTGATATCACGTTCGTAACTAACAAAAAAGTTAGAATATAACCATTTATTTTTGAAAGACTCGTTTATAAAAATTAAAATAGAATGTTTTTTTAGTCTGACGTTTTCTATAAGGTTTTCTATCGGTTGATTTTTTCCCATAAGTTCTATAAGCGGATTTTTTTCACCATCCTCTATAACTTGTACTTTTTCCTTATATTCTACAGGCTGAGCATTTTCACTAGGTATTTCGCTGCCATAGGAAAAAAAGACAATAAGGCTGCTTGCCAAAAAACCATGATGCAATTTTTTTATCATTGAGAGCCTCTTTTTTTATAAATATCGTGGAAATTTCTTTTCCCTATTAGTATAAAAAGAAAATATCTGAGAGTTCAATAAAAAATAATAAAACTGTTCGAAAGACTTTGCCCCGGTACGGTATATTCCTCATTGTTGAAAAGCCTATCTTTTCTTAACAGAGTAGTAGTCTTTGTAGTTCACGTATAAGTGTATAGCAAATGCCGAAATATTCTTGCTGAGAGCTTGTTTGGCTCTCTATACTTTCTAACAGTAGAGAGGCAAGGGATAGCTATCGATAAAGCAATGAACTATTACAATACCACACATAGAAATGGTATATATGACTTAACTTATCAGATAAAGGAATGTTTAAAAAGTTGTTTCTTACTTGTGCACTCGTGATACAACAGTTATCCAGAAAATAGTATTAATAGATTAGTATAAAGGAATTCTCTATGTATAAAAAAATAGGTGCGCTTTCTTGTATAACCCTTTTTTTTAGTTTTAGTGTTCATACACACGATACTAATGATACTACTGTGGTTCCGGAGTTTGCAATTCTCATCCCTTCTTATAACAATGAACAGTATTGTATAGAAAATCTAGAATCTGTTATTTATCAAAAATCCTCTAAACCGTATCAGGTTTTTGTTATCAATGACTGTTCCACAGATAAAACAGGCGAGCTTTTAGATTCATTTGTGCGCAACCATAATTTGCAATCTTTAGTTACACTTATTCACAATGATAAACGGTGCGGCTCTTTAGAAAATATCTATTCAGTAATTCACAACTATATTGATGACCACAAAGTGGTGGTTAGCGTTGAGGGAGCCGATCAGTTGGCATCAGACGAGGTATTAATGAGATTAGAGAAAGAATATGAAAATCCCACTATTCACCTGACGTATGGTTCATTTATTCGTTCATCAACGGGAAAACCGGGTAAAATAAGGATTATTTCAGACAAAGTTATTCAAAAGGGAGCACTACGAAAAGAACTTAAAATGTTTAGCGTCTCTCACCTTAAAACTTTTCGTGCAGGGCTTTTTAAAAAAATAAAGAAAGAGGATTTGATGTTCAATGAGGCTTTTTTCCCCCTATCAGAAGATAGTGCTTTCATGTATCCTATGATCGAAATGCTTACCCCTACCAAGAAAACTACGGAAAAACATATTGCTTTTATTCCTGATATTCTTTATAAGTACACCGGTGAAAATCTACTTAATGATTCTAGGATGCATAGGAAAAAACAGCAGTTTTTTGACCTTTATATTAAGCAGAAAAAATGTTATAGGCAGCTCGATACAGCAGTTCTTAAAATTAAAGGTGAATAGAAGAAAGGCCATCAGTATCTTGTAGGTTTTTAGAGTAGTGAACTTCAACTATACGTTCTTCTCTTAAAAGGAAGAATGCTAAAGAGCGCAGGTTTTAAATAGTTGCTTAAGGCGGTAGTCTCTTCCAGCGCCTGGTGTGTATGATATGAGAGCTTACTCTTCACTCATAGAGATCCTCGATTAAAATGAGCGGCATCATTGAATACTGTGTATTTTTAGATAGAAGAGGGTAGGGGATACTATTCCTGTAGTGTGGTGACTCTTACGGCTTGTGCTCTCATACTCTGTCTCTATTTTCTCAAACATACACTTCTTCATAAAACATCGATAAGTATCTCTTTTGAGAGAGTGTTAACAGTTCCCCTAGAATGTTTAGTTACCTACAGTAGATACTACCGTTGGGTCTTTTGCAGGTTATGCTTGAAAAAACTATTTTTCTTTGATGAACTGTAATTACTAGGCTCCGTTGACTTTTCATCGTAACTATATCATAGCTCCCACAAAAGATAAGAAGGAGCTAAAGTTTCGAGCTGATTTATCAAATCGAGAAAAGACACGTCTATAATTTTTCATTTTACCAAAATAACACTCTATAACATGTCTCTCTTTGTAAATATTTTTGTCGTAGTTGTATGGCCGAAGAGCGTTAGATCTAGATGGAATTACAGGCTTGGATCCTTGTTGTTGTATTGTTTCACGAAGCGTCTTCGAGCCATAATCTTTATCCCCAAGCCCATAGGCACCAGTAAGACCTTCCAACAAAATCCCCGCTTGAGTTATATCACTTACGTGGCCCGATGTAACAACGAATTTTAACGGATTACCTAAAGCATCAACTTTTGCATGAATTTTACTGCTAAAACTGCCTTTGCTGCGACCCAAACCTTCATTTGTCTGATCACCATAACCTGCTGCGCATGCATAGGCGCGCACTATTGTTGCATCAATTGAAATATATTCTAAATCAGGATCTTGGGCACAAAACGCCAGCAACCCACTAAAAATTTCTTTCTTACTCCAAGCGTTAAATCTTTTAAATACTGTATTCCAATTACCGTATATAGGGAAGTTCTCGCCACTGGGCTCCCGTTCGAGACATCCAATATAATGCTTCTATAAACATTTTACATTTACTCTCACTGATTAAATAAATTTTTTTAACGCTTTTTAAAAAAATTAAAATTTTGCTCCAAGCCATTTTGTTGATATACTCTTTTTGCATGCTAGTACCGATTTTTAAAGATTGCCGTCTTAATTTTCGGTGCTATCATAGCTCAAATTTTATCTTTTGGAAAAGTCAACGAAGCCTAGTTATTTGATGATTTTATCGTTTTTTTTACTGCCCCACCAAGAACCAGCCCAGTAATGTACGGCAAAGCTTTCGGGCTTAATAAGAGATTCTATCTTTTCACGGTTTGTACGCTTAGAATTTTTCAATCCTATAAGACGATCTCTCAGATCAATAGGATGAAAGAAACTCGCAGGGAAGGCGATAATATGCATGCTTTCATCATTTACAAATTTCATAAAGGATCGTTGAAAGTGTCGAGGCCCCACTTTATCGAGGGTGCTATAAAGACTCTTTGAGTCATGGGTATACCAGTCATCTTCTATAGTGATAATGCAGTCCTTTAATAGAGGATGGCCTGGAGCTGAACCTATAACAGCATTATTTATGTCGCCACGACAATCGAGCGGCTGAAGAGAGGTCCACACATCATAGTGTAAAAGCATATCGAGAGGTTTTAAGCAAACAAAGTCAACATCGAGGTATATACCTCCATATCTATAGAGAATTTCATAGCGAAGAATATCAGCTTTTTCACCATAGTTGTCTGCCAAATCATAAAATTTTTTGTTATGCAAATTCAGTGCAGGAATATCTGCATCGGTCCAGAGTTTATACTCCCAGTCTGGATGGTATTTTGCTATACTTTCTTGTGATTTTTTAAAAATAGAAGGTGGTTGCTTGGGACCTACCCAAATTTGATGTATTATTTTTGGGATAACCGCTTTTCTTTGAGCTAGGTTTTCTGAAGGATAGTTTTTGTCATAGAGTTTCTTTAAGGCATCGAGGGCCTTTCGTCTTTCTCGTGCAGATGAGGAGTTACCTGTAATATGATGTTTTTTTGGTTCATTATTTTTTTCTAAATCCCATCCCATAGAACTCAGAAAATCTATTTTCTGATGGTGTGAAAAATTTTGATCGGTTTCGTTGCCCTGAAGGGCGAAGGTTATTCCTAGCACAATAATACCGTAGCACGTTTTAACATTTCTAATCATAAGAACTCCTTTTTATTAGTAGTAGTACAATAAATCTCTCCCTGGCAAGAAATTAAAAATTACATAGTAGCACCCCTTGAAACCATCTTATGCTTTATGTAAGAACCTTAGCTATGATGCATAAAGGTATCTGCTTTTTCTGGCATCCTTAGCTATCTCTTGGGATTTTCCTAGAGGAGGTAGTTACCTGCACAGGATGACACATGGGGGGCCTTTTGCAGGTAACGCTCAAAGAAAAATTATTTTTCTTTGAGGGACTGATTAGAGTAGCTATTTGATTATATCTTCGTTTCTTTTGCTGCCCCACCAGGAACCAGCGTAGTAATGCACGGCAAAACTTTCGGGCTTGATAAGAGAGTCCATTTTTTGACGATTTGTACGTTTAGAAACCTGCAGTCCTATAAGACGGTCTCTAATATCAATAGGGTGAAAAAAACTAGCAGGGAAGGCGATAATATGCAATGTTGTATCATTTACAAATTTCATAAAGGATCGTTGAAAGTGTCGAGGTCCCACTTTGTCCAGGACGCTATTGATACCCTTTGCATCATGAATTGCATACCAGTCATGCGGTATGGTTAAGATGCAGTCTTTTAATATAGGATGGCCAGGGACTGAACCTATAACAGCATTATTTATATCGCCCCTACAATCGAGAGGCTGAAGAGATGTCCACAGATCATAGTGTGAAAGGACATCGAGTGGTTTTAAACAAACAAAGTCGACATCGAGGTATATACCTCCATATCTATAAAGGATTTCATAACGGAGAATATCCGCTTTTTCACCATAGTTGTTTGATAAATCATAAAATTTTTTGTTATGCAAATGAAAGTTTGGAATATCGGCATCTGTCCATAGCTTATATTCCCAGTCTGGATGGTATTTTGCTATACTTTCTTGCGATTTTTTAAAAATAGAAGGTGGCTGCTTGGGACCTACCCAAATTTGATGTATTATTTTTGGTATAACCGCTTTTCTTTGAGCCATGTTTTTTGAAGGATAGTTTTTGTCATAGAGTTTTCTTAAGGCATCAAGGGTATCTCTCTTTTTTTGAGCGGATTTAGAGTCTCCTGTATAATGGGTTTTTTTTGGTGTATCATTTTTTTCTAAATCCCATCCCATGGAACTAAGGAAATCTACTTTTTGAGGCGGTAAAAAACTGTGAGCGGCTTCTTTACTTTCAATCGCACAGGTCATCCCTAGCACAATAATACTGTAGCACGTTTTAATATTTTTAATCATAAGAACTCCTTTTTTATTATCATTATTACTGCTTTCTTTCTAAAAAAACAATAGTGAAATTTTCTATTACTGCACTAAATCTTTCTGTTATAGGAAATTAAAAAATCACATAGCAGCAGATTTTGAAATTATAATGCTTTTTATAAGTACCATGGTGACTCTACACAGAGGCACCTGTTTTTTCTAATTAGCTTACTTGCGTTGATTCTTGTAATCCTAATAGGGGATAAGCTAGTTTATATTCGTTAAAAACTAGTGAGAAAAATAGTGAGCACGTATTCAACATTTTTACTACTGTCTTTTTATAGTATGTATTATTTATATTTCATTTAGCAATATTTTTTATAAAATAATAAAAATTATTTATTATTAAAAGATTTAAAGCTTCTTTGTTAGAGACTAATCCATTTTTTGATTACTGTTTTATAGACCCCGAGGATCGCTGAATAGCGTTCGCTTTAGTGGGTTTATGCTTTGGTACAGAAAGCATTCGCTTACTCTCTTTTCTTGATTTGAACTCTTGATATTGGCACTTTGGGTGTATTAAGATTGAATAAATGTTTGCCGGGTATTTAAGAAAGGTTAATTTTTATGAATGTTAGAACTACTGCTAAAATAATTATTTTGAGTCTGTTTTCAACTACTTTAATTCTCTCTAGTGAGCTTTTTGAGTCGGTTCGCGTTGAAAAAAATAAAGTGACTGTTGTTATAAACAAAAAATTCAAAAATAAGTTTTTACGAAGTGATTTTTTTGTAGAGTACGATAATGACGTTGATCTTTCTGCTCTGGATTACTCTCTCGTTACGATGCCGTGCTTGATGAACGTTATTTCACTTGTCTGGATATCGGGTGAAAATTATTATATTCATTCGATGGATAGGGATCTTTATCAGTCTTTGCAGCGTATAAAAAAACTTTTTGTGACTATATATCCAAAAACACGATGGAATGGCAACCTTATTCCTAGAAAAATTGTAGTCAATTCGATGTCTCGTGTTGTAACACCTGATAACTACGCGCTCCTTTTTAGTGGGGGCTTAGATTCAACTACAGCATCTCTTTTGCATAGAGATAAAAAGCAGCTTCTTATAACAGGCTGGGGCCAATCTGATTTGCCCTTACACAGACCTGACATTTGGAATATTATTAAAAATAAAATCGCTACTCACGCCAAAAATTATGGACATACTCTTACGATTATACGGTCGAATTATTGCGAATTTCTAAATACGAGTGTATTAAATACGTTGAGCTCCGAGATTCTTGATTGGAGAATAGGGGCCATAGAAGATATAGGATGGGCGGGATTAACAGCTCCTCTTCTTTTTGTTAAGGGATATCCTATGTTAGGCATTGCTTCATCTATTACCTGGGATAGAGGATATCCTATTGGGTGTTTTCCTTTTATAGATAGCAACCTCATATGCGCCGGAATTAAATTTGAGCAAGTGCAACCTGAATCTAATCGAGCAGATAAAGTTGAGTTTTTGGTCGACCTCTGTAGAAAAGAGCCTGTTAAAAAACCTGAGTTGATCGTGTGTCAAAAACAAAGAGGGGTGAGCTGTGGTAGTTGTAAAAAATGCATACATACAGCACTTATGTTGTTAATACTTAAAGAGAATCCTCAGGAGTATGGATTTCCTGTAACAAAGGATCATGTACTTAAAACCACAGAACTATTTTTAGATTCTATGCTTAAGGAGAGTTCTTTAAAGTTGGATGGCATTGAGCCCTTTTATATGATACAAAACAAGATAAAGGAGCTTACCGCAAAAGGAATCTGTGTTGACCCCCAATTTGCATCAGTTATAAATTTTGATTTCCATAAAGAAGCAGTACGGACCAATGAGTACAAATATCAAAAAAGGCTTGAGTGGAATGAGCTTCACCTTATGTTTCCTCATGTAAAAATACCTGCGCAGTATTTAGGAAAGAAATCTTAAAAACCTTTGTAAACACATAGTAGAACTGAGTAAAAAGAAGAATGCGTTTTTGACAAATACGTTATGAGGGGCAGCTCGGTAGTGACCACAGACAAAGTAGATAAGCTGATGGTACCTGTATACTGAGTAAAGATAGCCCTGAATAGCTCTAGAAATCTGATAGATAAACGGTTTTACTATGATAGAATCAAGTAATAGAATGAGTGTAAGTGCGCTTAAAGGTTCTGCTTCTTAAAGAAAATATGCTAGAGCAGTTCATTGCAAAGTTCTAAAGCTTTGAAAGTATGATGTTTTTTGAATGAGAATCTATACAAGCGTGTGAACGTTTAGAAGCGCTAGTGTATTTACCTGATGAGAAAATAGAAAAGATTTTCGGATGTAAAAGAAACTATCGAACGGTATGAGGATGTCTTTATAAGAGAGAAAAAGCTAAAATTTAGATTTTTCTCTCTTATAATACCAGTTTCATTTAATATCAATACTATTCTGGAAGCCAATTGATCCATGATCGCATACCAATAGAAAAAATGACTTCAGGTTGAGTAACAAACATATTCCAGGCG
>JACDFK010000125.1 GCA_013815795.1 Candidatus Babelota bacterium
GGCCATTACAGAGATCAAAAATGCGGGGACCAGCTTTACGAAATTTATACTGATATTTAATTTCGGTGAGGAATGTTAGGTCTTCCCAGCAGCTATACACACCTCTAAAACCACCTCCAATTCCCGAGTGACGTGATCCAACAAGTGGTTGGAAGAACATGGTATTATCGTAACGAGGCCCTGTTGATTGACTTCCTAGAAAATAGATCCCAGCATGGTTTATGCCACAGTGGGAATAGTCGTAACCCACTCTAATTTCAACATCATCTACTGCTGTTGATCTTCTTTCGGTAGGAAATACACCTAGTTGAGTAAATGCATCGTTAACAGTTTGTAAGCCAGGAACGTCTCCCGGAGTTGTTACTTTTTCATCGAGGCGTATAATGTGGCGTGCTTTCACCATTGCAAATCCAACATCCGCCCACAGGCCATCTAAGAGAGGATCCAGGTTAAAGATGAACTGAGTAAGCCATGCAAATACTTTTCTTTTTGCGCTGAGCTTTATCTGTGACCGAAAACCTTCAGGTTGCGAGGAAATAAGTCCTAGATTTAATGAACTGATATCTCCATTGTTTTCTGCAACTACAAGAGGATTTTTGCCTAAATAACCAGCTCCAATAGTGCGCCCATTTCTACTTTTTTGAAAAATCAACGATGAATCATAGGTGATTTTTGCATCTCGTGCACCATGATACCGTTGATAAAAGGTCATAGCGTTTCGATAGGTGAGGTCGGTAGTGATAGAGCGTGGACGTAGATAAGTTCGTGGTGAACAGATTATTCTTTGAGGACATTCACCACAGTCATCTGAGACAGACTGATTAGGTGAAGGTGTTGAGACCGTGCAGTCGTTGTTTTCAGCATGAAGACCGGAAACAAAACCGATTAAAAAAATAAAGGGTACAATAAATCGCTTCATAAACTTCCTTTTTTTGTATGAGTCACGTGGTATCTTTCAAGCAATTTCCCGTAGTGCGAAAAATTGATAGGGCATGTGTCGTATAGTCTCTCCTTTTTATGAGTATCTTTACTGCTACACGTTAAATTTTATATGTACTACGTCACCGTCTTGTACTTTGTAATCTTGGCCTTCGGTTCTTATTTTTCCAATTTCTTTTAATTTAGCTTCCGATCCATGTGTAAAAAGATCTTCACAGTTAAAAATATCTGAAAATATAAATCCTCGTTCGAGATCAGAATGTATTTCTCCTGCTGCTTGGCGAATAGTTAATCCTTTTTTTATCGGCCATGCATGTATTTCTTTAGGACCGCAGGTGAAAAAGGTAATCAGCCCTAAATAGCTATAAGTTTTAGAAATAATTGTCGCAAGCCCGTCCTGTTGAATATTAAGCATCTCACGCATCTCTTTTTTATCCTGTTCGTTTAACTGAGATAGCTCGAATTCGAGTTTTGCGCTTATAGGAACAACTCTTTCTTGACCAAACTTCTTTACTAAGTTCTGGTAATGGGAATTTTTGGTATAGTCCTCTAAGCTCATCTCATCTTCAGAAAGATTTGCTACAATCAAAAAGTTTTTTGCTGAAAGTAAAGGAACGGTTTTAACCACGCAATCAGCAAGAAGTTGTTGAACTTTTGCCACTTCAAGTGCGTTAAGGGCTATGGTTAACTCTGCCAATAGTTCAAGTTCAGCAGCAAGTTCTTTTTGTGCGAGGGGATTACTTTTATTGGATTTAACAAGTTGAGATGCTTTAGCTATTCGTTTTTCTACGGAATCAAGGTCTCTTAGCATTAACTCGGTTAATATAATATCGTAATCAACGAGTGGATCTATATCTTCAGCTCGTGAATAGGTTATATCGGGGTCTTGAAAACAACGTAAGACATGGATAATTAGATCAACTTCTCTAATATGACTTAAAAACTGATTTCCTAAACCTTCTCCAGATGAAGCTCCTTTAACGAGACCGGCTATATCGACAAACTGTACCGTTGAAGGGATTTGTTTCTGTGATTTATATGCTGCTTGTAATGCTTCCATCCGAGGATCGGGAACAGTGGTGCAGGCAAGATGAGGATCTATTGTACAAAAAGGATAGTTTTCAGCTGGTACTGAAGAGCGAGTTAAAGCATTAAAAAGAGTAGATTTCCCTACATTGGGAAGACCTACGAGGCCGGCACTAATATTCATATATTTCCCTTAGGGTGAGTGATGAAGCTTGAGGTATGATTTCTCCTTTAAGAATAATAGCTAAAAATAGAAGATCTTGCAAAAATCAGCGTTAGTTAGCGGATGTTCAGGGCATTTTTCTCTGATTTTTATACTATAGCAAACGAGCTATGAATAAAGATCGTTATATGGTAAACTATAGTCCTAACAAGGAGGGATTGCTATGGCTATAGCGTACAGTGAAGATCTAAGAAAACGTGCAGTGGCTCTAATTGAGGATGGTAAAAAAATAGAGAAAGTTGCAAAATTACTAAATATTGCACGATCAACCCTTTTTCGGTGGGTTAGACAAAAACACAACGAGGGAAATTTAGCTCCCAAAAAAGACTGGCGCAAGGGATATGGCAATAAAATTCCTGATTTAGAAAAATTTGAACAGTTTGTTAAAGATAACCACGGAATGACAGCAACTGCAATGGCAGAAAAGTGGGGCTCTATAAGCGTAAGAGTATTCTGTAAGTGGCTCAAAAAAACAGGATTTACTCGAAAAAAAAGCTACGGTTATATCGAGCGGGATGAAAAAAAACGTATCATATATATGGAAACAATAAAAACAAAACCTATAGATAGTCTTATCTATCTCGATGAATCAGGTATTGATGACAATGAAGAATATCCTTATGCATGGAGTAAAAAAGGGCCACGAATATATGCTTTGAAACCAGGAAAAAGGCAGAAAAGACTTTCAATTATAAGTGCTTTACACGAAAATACTCTTAAAGCACCGTTTGTCTTTGAGGGAAGCTGTAATCGAGAAGTCTTTGAAACCTATTTACTTAAAGTTCTACTTCCCGCGGTTAAACCAGGCCAAACTATTATTATGGATAATGCGAGCTTTCATAAGAACGGAAACATTAAGGCTCTCATTGAAAGCGCTGGTTGCGATCT
>JACDFK010000059.1 GCA_013815795.1 Candidatus Babelota bacterium
CACTTAAACAACACTGCATGAGCTCATCGATCCAGTGGTTTTGCTCGAGTAGATCTGCGGGTTTTACGGAGAGTTTTACAAAGTTTTTCTGTAGAGTTTCTTGATGAATAATAATAAAAAACAGAGCAACTAGAGGTGAGGAAGCGAAGAGTAAAAATCGTAATACATGTAAATCAAAATAATGCACCGTAAAAAAGAGGGCACTATAGATATAGATACCGCCCAGGAGATTCTTTTCTGTATCTCTTTTAAGCCATAAAAGGATATAATAGATAATAAGAGAAATAAGAAGCACTTCAATAGTGTCACGGTAGGGGAATGTTTGAGTAAATTGGGTTATTCCTGATTGGAGAGATAAGAGCATATCGGTGGCAACTTTTTTTGAAGGGTTTTCAATTTTTACTAATGAAGAGAAAAGCGAGAACTCTACTCTCGTAAAGCCTCCTATGAAATTATATCAAATTTTTTTATGAATGTATGGTTCTATCATGCGATAAAATAGATGCTGTTAGTAATAGCCCTTAAGGTAGCGTATTTACTTTGTTTTTTATATTAGGTAAAGTGTTACGAAGCTCGCATAGGTAATGAGTCGTGTGAACCATAAAACGGATAAGCTGGTCACGATAATGGTAAAATCAGATTAAACTGTGCTAAAAATCGCGGCAGTATAAAATTTCTATAAAACTGTAAATAGGTCCTCAAACGAATAAGAGACTGTTTTAAGGGAACTATTCTAGATTAGTATATGAAAGAGAATATGGTAGTAGATAACAATAAAAAAGATAAAAAAACCGTAGCATTAACGGGCGACAGGCCCACCGGACCTCTTCATTTGGGCCACTACGTTGGTTCTCTTGCTAACCGTTTAGTGTTACAAGAATCTTATACTCAGTACGTTATGATTGCCGATGTGCAGGCATTGACCGATTACTATGAAAATCCTGAGAAGGTACGAGAGAATGTTTTACAAGTAGCGTGTGACTATTTAGCGGTTGGCATAGATCCCTTGAAAACTACTATTTTTATACAGTCATGTATCCCTCAGATTGCTGAGCTTACCGTTTTTTACTTAAACCTGGTAACGGTTAATAGACTCAAAAGAAACCCTACGGTAAAAAATGAGATAGTGCAGAGGGGCTATAAAGAGAATCTTACGGCTGGATTTTTATGCTATCCGGTGAGCCAGGCAGCAGATATTACGTTTATTAAAGCACAAGTTATTCCTGTGGGTGAAGACCAGTTGCCGATGATTGAGCAGACAAACGAAATAGTTCGCTCATTTAACCGAATATATGGTGCTGAGGTTTTTGTAGAAGCTGAAGCGTTAGTGGCTAAAATTGCTCGACTGCCCGGAACCGATGGATCTGCTAAAATGGGTAAATCGCTTGGTAATGCTATATTTTTGTCTGACCCGACCGATGTAGTTGTAAAAAAAGTTATGAGTATGTATACCGATCCTTTACATCTTAAAGTGGCCGATCCTGGCAAAGTTGAAGGAAACACCGTTTTTATGTATCTTGATATCTTCGATAAAAATCAGGAGGAAGTTTCTCAGCTTAAAGAGCATTATAGGCGGGGAGGGCTGGGCGACGTTGTTCTTAAAAAAAGATTAATCGAAGTACTGGAACAGTTTTTAACTCCATTACGAGAGAAAAGAACACTTTTAATGAATGATAAAGAACAGGTAATGCGTATTTTAAAAGATGGAACACAAAAGACAGAAGAAGAAGCTGAAAAAACGATGCAAGAAGTTCGTTCAGTAATGAAATTAGACTATTTTAAGTAAGGGAGTAAGTATGAAGCATGATGGATATAAAGAGCCAAAGGATCTCTATAGAGAAAGAAAAAGAGATAATACTATTCCTCTTGTGGTAGGTGGATTCTTTGTGCTGTTTCTAATAGTAGTATCAAGACAGTTTCTTATGCAGGTCCGTTCGGAAGATGATCATACTATTGCTAAAGATATTGGAATGCTCCAGGGTCTTTTTAATACCATCAATGAATCTTCTAAAATTATTGCGATACGATCTCAGAAAAGTCCAATAAATTTTTTAAATGTACAGTCATTTGCGGGATCTTTTGTAGGCCCGTTGAAGGTAGCTTATCCTGAAAACTGGAAGGGTCCTTTCCGTACTGAACCGCTTGAATTTCAAGGAAAAGAGTATGAAATTGTGTGCACTAAAAAAGGCTTCTATATAGTTCCTGGCGAAGGAGTAGTGCTGGCAAATGGTAAAGTTATTGGTGAAACTCTGAAATTTACCGAAGAGTCAGATATAGATGCAATGATAGCCGATCCAGCTCAGCTTCTTAGTCAATCATACCCTTTAGCGGTAAAGATCCCGATAGCTGAACAGCTTACAAAACAGACTAAAATTGAAGATACTTTTCCTCACGATGACGATGAATTAGCTAGCTATTAGAGTAAAGTAACGAAGGAAGCCTCAAGCTTTTTAATCTGATTTTTAAAACGAATAGTCAGGTAAATGTGGGGGCTTTTTTCTTCTACCTTTTCGATAATTCCTTGACCGAAAAGTTTATGAATGACTCGTTGTCCTCTTTGCCAGAGTTCTAAATAATCTTCGTTATCGGTAAACGCTGGTCTAAAATCTTCATTAAGAGTGTTTTTTTTCTGTTCAAGAGGGCCGGTTTGTTTCACGGACGATTTTTGGGAACTAAACCATTCATTAAAATAGATCCTAAATTCGTGCTCTTTCCAGAATGAGCAGTCATCTTTTACCCTATACTGTTCAGGTATTTCATCCAGAAATCGTGAAGCTGTTTGATCGGTAACTTGACCGTAGGTATAGCGATATTTAGCGTGCATAAGTATGAGTCTTTCTTTTGCCCGAGTAATTCCTACATACATGAGTCGTCTCTCTTCTTCTAATGACTCCGGATTGAAAAGGGATCGTGAGCTTGGAAGAACTCCCTCTTCGATGCCGGTTAAAATTACCGTATCAAATTCTAAGCCTTTTGCAGCATGAAAAGTCATTAGTTTTACGTAATCTGAAGTATCTTCGTTCACATTCATCTGTTCTTGTAGTAAAGAAACTTCAGATAAGAACGATTCAAGTGTAGAGTCATTTCGTTCTTCAAAGAAGAGAACACCATTGATAAGCTCTTTTATGTTGTCTTTTTTTGCTTCTGCTTCATCTTTTTCAAATGAGTCCTTAAGATGAGTATAATAACGCGTTCTTTCTATAAGCGGTAACAGTACTTTGCTTGGTTTGAGTTCAGGGGTAAGTCCTTCAAAAGCAGCAAGAAAAAGGGCAAGATTATCCGCCTTTATTTTCGTTAACTGTTTTGTTGCAATAAGATGATTTCCGATTTCGATAAACGAGCTAAAGGGCATAAAGTCCCACGTGGCATAAAAAAGATCTTCGAACTTGTCCCCAAGGCCTCTAGTCGGTGTATTAAAAACACGAGAAAAAGCGAGACGATCAAAAGGGTTCATAACGAGTCTCATATAGGCAAGCATATCTTTGATTTCCAAGCGATCATAGAACTGAATTCCACCCATAATCTTGTAAGGAATACCGTACCGAATAAGTGCTTCTTCGAGTGATCTAGACTGGAAATGTGAACGATAGAGTACTGCATGAGCATTTAAAGAAGAGACCGATCGAGCATTCTTTAACAGATGAGCGAGCGCCTCCCCTTCTTGATAACCTGAAGCACACATAAGAATTCTAATACGGTCTTGTGCTTCTCGATCTGAAAACAGCTGCTTAGGGTTTCTATACGTATTGTTTTTAATAACTTCATTGGCAATATGTAAAATAGGCTGTACTGATCGGTAATTTTGGGAAATAGTAATGGCCACTGCTTGCGGGAAATCTTTACTAAAATTTATAATGTTGCTTACGGTTGCTCCGCGCCAGGAATAGATCGACTGATCTTCATCTCCTACTACACACAGAGAGTCGAGAATGAATGAACGACTATCATCTTGAGTCATCTCCTTGAGGAGTGCATGCTGAACCTTATTGGTGTCTTGGTATTCATCGACAAGGACATGTTTCACCTGATCTTGAAATATTTTCTTAAAAAGAGGGTGCTTTTGAAAAAGAGTAAGCGTTTCTAATAAAAGATCATCAAAATCTAAGCAGTGAGCTGCTGTTTTATGCTGTTCATATAAAAGACAGATCTCTTTAAGAAGAAGATCTTGTCCCCAGAGCTCTTCTCTTTCAGCCTGGTTTATCGCTTCATTTTTTCCTCGTGATATAGCTGAAAGAACCTGTTTGGGAGTTACTCTTTTTGAAAGGCCTTTTTGTTGAATGATAGTCCGTACTATTTTTTCCTGGTCGCTTTCATCAATAAGCGAGAAAGTAGGGGTCTTAAGTAAATGAGAGTTGCTTTTGAGTACGCGAAGGCAATAGGAATGAAAGGTGCCTACATAGGGCAAGGGGCCTTCATTATTAAGAAACCGTGCTATCCGTTCCTTCATCTCTTTTGCAGCTTTATTAGTAAAGGTAAGGGCAATAATAGAATGAGGGCGTACTTCGTGATGTATCATAAGAGAAACCATGCGTGAAGTTATGACTCGTGTTTTACCAGATCCGGCACCTGCGCACACGAGCATTACGCCTTCATGAGGCGCTACTACGAGTTGCTGCTCTCTATTGAGCTGATTCTGAAAAAAATGGTCAAACTTTTCGCGAATATTCATAGGTTCTTTTCCTCGAGTTCTCTCATAATGGGATTTTCGTGTATACTCATCTCTCGTATCTCCTTACTATAAGAATAACATATGTTATTCATTATGTGTAGTCTCACAGTTAGGGTTTGTTTAGCTCTTTTGATAGATAATACTCGCAAAACTCGCTGCTCAACGCCTTTTGTTCATTAAATTTCTATTTTAACTTATTTATTTATTTTTATTTTTAATTATTTTGTCAAAATCTATAGTATGTATTTCGGTCCCGGTAAAGAGACAAGGTGTATAAAGTATTTTTTAAAGTAAAAAACAATAAATAAGGGAGTTGTTATATTTTTTTAAATTGATATTCTTTTCATATATATAAATAAAAATAGAAATAGTAAGGATATATCAGATGAAATCATATAAAATAGCAGCGTTATTCATTGGAATGCTTAACCTCTCCTTCTCTGTAGATGCGTTTGTATATGGTTATACAAAACTGTACCGAGGAAGAACACAAACAACGGTCGATCTTCTATATGACGTTCATATAGGGGTGCCACATATTACTATTCATGATTTTTTTAAGTTAGATCTGAACTACGCTAAAAGGAAACTGTATCCCACAGAACAAAAATGTTGTGATTTCCTTCAAGAGTGGGGGAAAGACTGTCGACGAATGGATCTTATTTGGGAAGCGTCAACCTGTGATTATGAATACTCCACTCCGCGTACACCCTGTTTTATAGGGTTAGCACCTTTTTTTAAGTTCGATAAAATTTCTTTCATATGTTTTATTAGTGCTGATCGGTATAGAAGAACTGGCTTTACCAGCCTGTTTTCTATAACTGAGAATGGTGAAAAGGTTACCGATCCCAACCTCATCGGATGCACTTTTGAAAATCCAGCACCACTGGAATTAACAACTATCGCAGCCATAAAGAGATCATCAGGATTTTCTACATGGCTTAACTACAAAGCTTTTTATGATAAAACAGTAGGAGATTTAAAAGATTATTTCAGGCCTTTTTATTATGGTCGACATGTTCTTGAGTATCAAAAACATTTTACTCAAAACAATCTTTATCATGCCATGTGCGATATAGAAATTCTCTCCCATATATTGGCATCTAATGCAAAAAGAGTGGTGGTGTATGCGGGGGGCTGGCACTGTGAGAATATTGCCAAATTTCTAAAAAATAATGATTTTATCGTCCTTAGTTCTAAAGTATCTTCTCATGCAAAAGAGTTAGATGCTCGTGAGCTGAATATTTTGAAGGTTTAATCTTGCTTGCAAAAAGAGTAGCAGATTAGTCGTTTCTTGAAAGAGCACTTTTCAAGAGAGCTGAGATTGTAAATGAGAAAGGCTGTATCGAAATTTATTCCCCTTTCTCTAAGGCTCTGTATGAAACGAATGTTCGAGAGATTTTTCAACATTCGACTTTTGTAATATTTTATAGGAGCTACGTAAGAGGGCATACGGTAGAATTTTTCCTTTTAATTCATCCTACCGTAAGATATTTAATAATAAGTAAGGGCGTTGTTAAATATTTTTAAATCGATATTCTTTTCTTATATATAAATAAAATGGAATATAAGAGAGGAAATGTCCTATGAAAATCTATACCTTACTGTTAAATCTAGGGATAATAGTTAATTTTTCTATAGACCTCGATGCACGGGTGTATGGTTATCAAAAACTGAATAGAGAAAAAACTAATACCACGATCGATATTTTATATGATGTTCATTCGAGCGTACCACATATTACTATTGATAAGTTTTTTAGATTGGACAGGGAAACTGCGAAAAAAAGGCTCTATCCCACTGAACAAAAATGTATGAAATTTTTTGAAGAGTGGAGTAAAGACGGTCATACTCTCGATCTTATTTGGGAAGATTCGAGCTGTGGTTATGACTATTTAACCCCGCGAAACCCTTGTTTTATTTCGCTCGCCCCTTTTTTTAGAATAGATAAACTTTCCTGTATACGCTTTATCTGTGCAGATCGTTATAGAAGATGCGGGTTTACAAGCTTATTTTCGATTATGAAAGACGGTAAAAAGGTACGCGATCTTAATCTTACGTGTTGTAGTTTCAAAAACCCGGCTCCTCTTTCATCAGAGATTGTTTCGGCTATACAGCGCTCATCAGGAGTGTGTACGTGGCTTAATTTCAAATCTTTTTATGAGAGAGTTATAAAAGAGGTAAAGGACTACTTTAGACCTTATTATGAGAGTGGCTCTACTGTTGAATATAAAAAACATTTTACGAATAACTATTTTTATCATGCTTTATGTGATGTGGAAATTTTATCTCACGTATTAGCCTCCCAGTCAAAAAGGATTGTAGTGTATGCCGGTGGCTGGCACTGTAAAAATATTGCTGATTTTTTAATAAGAAATGGCTTTAGTGTGGTTTATTCCAAGATTTCCTCACGTAAAACAGAGCTAGATGTACGCGATTTAAGTTTCCTTGAAGGATATAAAGTAGTTGCTTGAGAGAATAAAAGGACAAAAATTTCTTGGTAAGGGATCTGTTTTAGTGTCAGCAGTAATCGAAGACAAGACAGGGGGAACGGTTATTGATTTTTCATATGCTAGTGGTTTACTGAAGGGTGTTCGTATTTTTTGAACTTTTTTGATTTTATAGTTGTTTTGTAAATAGTATATAATTTAATCCCTAGTGTTTATCCTAGTGTATTGAATACAATGACACCTGTATATATCATTCACTACATACAGATCTCATTATGTTTTAAAAGCTACGTCACAATGTTATTAAAAAACTACCGATGTGACTTTCTCACGGGAGAAATGTATTATGCTTTGCCGACAATAAACTTATATTGCCAATCAAAAGTAGAATAACTATTAGGATCTTTCCAAGAAACCTCTATGTAAACATCATTGCTTTCTTTATAGTGATCAAGTAAATCTTTTGTTATATTGTCGCTTTTTCTTATAAACTTTTCCCATACATTAATAGTAGGGCTATATCTACCAAATACTGGGTGATCAGAAAACCGTGCTACTTCTACTGCAGCAATCGAAGAGATAGGACCTAATTCTTGTACTTCTCCTTGATTACGCACTATAATCTCTTTCTTATTTCCTGATTTGTCAGTAACATACGCTACAATTTGAATTTGACCTGCACGAGTTTTTGTTAACTGATTAGTAAGATATGCTTTGTCTTGATTTTGCGAAACTTCCTGGCTTTTCACCTCGGGAGTTTCCATACTTCTTATCACTCCGGGGGTAAAGCTAGTGAGGAAGAGTGTCACTGCACTAACTAATTTTATACAATATTTCATACATATTCTCCTTATTATAATTGTTTATTATGTCTTTTGGTCTTATGCTAGGATACGTCTGGGGGGATTTATACTATCTATCTTTGCTTCCCTAAAATTATGTAGAGCGAGCGCATAGTATTTCTTTTTTTATCTCTAGTTTTTTATCTCTAGTATAGTACAGTTTACCATTTTTATTGTATGATTTACAATATTTTTTTAATATTTAAATTTAAATTTTCATTTATTAAATTTATTCGATGTGTGAGTGAGAGCGATAGTGAATTCTTATTTAAGTGACAGAGCTTTTTATATCATTCCGGGGAAGGGAATAGTCTTTGAGGGAAAATCTCTAGTAATTTTATGTACAATAGGCTTCTGTTGGAGGCCGATTCAAGAGACTGTTGATCGTATAGTATTTATTTACATCAAAACACCGGTTATCGGACCGAAAATTAGAAAGAGACTTCAAGATGTTTTTAAAGTCATAGTGGAAAAGAGAGCAGGGTCTCTTTGATAAGAGATTAGTAGCTATTTCTTTTAAGAAGTTCTTCTTCTCTCTCTAGTTTTATTATGAGTAATTAGAAGTAAGTTGTCGGCAGAGGAATCAAAAAAAGGGCCCCAACTAAGTGCGTAAGGCCCTTTTTTTGATTTATAAAACAAAATCTTTAAATCACTCTTCTTCTTGCTCTACCTCTTCTTCTGTGAAAGAAGTCTTCTTAGCTCTTTGGGGAATTTCCCACTCATGTAAGAATTCTATAAGCGGCATAAGCCCTTCTTTTGAAAGAGAAGATACAAGTACTCGTAACGGGTATTTCTCAACAGCTCGCTCAAATGAAGCTCTTATCTGCAACCATATCTATTTTATTAAAGACATAGAGTATGGGTTTATCGATATCAAGCTCTTTAAGAACTTCCATAACGACTCTTATATGATATTCCCAATTTGGATCAGCACTGTCGATAACATGAAGAAGAAGATGCGCATAGTTTAATTCGGTAAGTGTCGATTTAAATGCTTCAATCAGATTATGAGGTATAGTAATTTACCTATGAATAAAGATTGTGCGAAAAGCATGCTCTGCTGCCTCATAGAGATTTCGCTTGCAGCTGGGAAGCGCTTTTCTAATGTGATGTTTTATTCGAGCCCATTGGTGTTCTATAGGGTTAAAATCAGGTGAATAAGCCGGCAAATAAAGCAGATCGCAACCAGCGCTTTCAATGAGAGCCTTAATTTTTCCGTTCTTATGAAAGCTGGCATTATCCATGATAATAGTTTGGCCTGGTTTGACCACTGGAAGCAGAACTTCAAGTAAATAGGTTTCAAAGACTTCTCGATTACAGCTTCCCTCAAAGACAAACGGTGCTTTAAGAGTATTTT
>JACDFK010000126.1 GCA_013815795.1 Candidatus Babelota bacterium
TCAGTATGCCGCTCGTTTGGGCCCTACACCCTGTACCGTTGCAGTGCATGGCTGGGGTAAAGATTTAGTGAAGGAACTTCTTTCTTTAGGAGCCAATCCCTCAGTATCCAACGAGATGGGTTCAGCTTTGCTTTCAGCTATTTCTCGCCGGTCTGCAAAAATGTTCCTTTTTTTAGTTGACAAAGGTGCGAAAGTAGACAATAAAATGACCTATATGATTGAGCCGATAAAACTTCCTGATTTTGTTGCGTCTCCTAGAATGGTGAGCACTCTCCTTCATGCGGTAGTTCATGCAAACTCTTTTTTTAATTCTAATTTTTTAGATAGTAAGACGAGAGAATCAAGGAATTATAGACCTGGAAGTAAGGATCATGAGAAAATTATTCATTTTTTAGTTGAGGAAGGATATGTTTCGCTCGATGAGGTAAATGAGTGTGGAGAAACCGCCTTAGAGTTAGCTCGCTTTGAAGCTAATGAAAAAATGGCTGCTTTGCTTCAATCTCTTAAAGAGCGATAAGGAGTAGTCCTATTTATAAGATGACGTGTAGTTCATTTAAACAGCAGATGAGCCACGGTAAAGTTTTATGGGATATCGGTATACTAATTTAAAAACTCTCGCTTGTGCTTTAGGAATAGTGTTTGTGATATATTCTTGAGGCCTTTAAAAATGAGATGAAGAGGGATACAGAGGGAAATTTGCTGTGAAGAGATGCCTGGAAAACCTTTTAATACATATTTATTGAAAAATTTAATTAATAAAAACAAAAATTGTTGACAATTTGTTTTTAAATATGAAATAATTAAAAAAGCAGGATGCAGAAGTCTACGCATTTCTCCTTACCTCTTATCATACTTTAAAAGGAAATCGTCATGAAAAAAGTAGTGTTACCCGTTTTAAAAGTGCTCATGGTAGGTATAGCTTTTTTTCCTATGAGTACCTTTGTGACTGCAATGGATAGGTCCAAAAATGTTGAGCTCGCACCGACTGTACGAGAAAAACTCGTAGTAGGAAGTAAAGGAATAGTTCGATGGGAAAAAAGGCGTGCAGCTCTTCGTCAGCCGGTCTCACTTATACTGCCATCAAAAGAGGTGAATCGTGCCAAAACATCGATTCTTACCAAGGTTATTAATAATTTCCCAGGCCTTGAAAGCATCGCGATAATGCCTACGGTGGATCCTCTTCCAGGAACACTCCATTCAGCATATACTGTAAGACTCGTGTTAACAGATCACTTGAGAGATCCCTTAGTATTCCCGCACGAGAAACCTATTCATTTTAGATCGTCACCCGCGGCTATTTTACTTATAGGTCCAAAAGCATTTCCTCAGCAGATCTACCGACTCTCTAAAGTGGATGTAAATTTACTCATTACCTATTTAGGTGACAAAGTTGTTCTTATAATAAACAAAGATGGCACCTTGTCCTTTGCGGCAGATATATAATCAACCGGCCTTGGGTTTTGCTGGTATCTCTACATTTACATTCATTATGAGGGATGCGTGTTCCTATTTTGTTTTCTTGTGAAATTATAAGCTCAGGGTACTCTTTTCTATAACTGACAAGACAGATCTACATTTTTAGGGGATGTGCAGCGACACATCGGTCAGATCATGGCGGAAGACATGTCAGAATAATTTATTTTTAATACGTAGTTTTTTTAGAGATATATCTTCTAAAAATAAACTTAGAAGATATATCTCTAAAAATTCTTTCTCTGTTTTGTAAAGATGTTTTAGGAAATTTTTAAGGTGTCATCTTCAAGTGAGAGCTTAATAGACTGAGTATCTGGATTTTTTAAAAGATAGTGAGATAAAGGTACTACTATAAAATGGTTGAGAGCTCTTTTAAGAGGGCGTGCGCCAAACTCTTTTTGATAACCAAGATCCGCAAGTTTTTCAAGGACCTCGTGGTCTATCGTAAATGTAATATTTTTATGCGAAAGTCTCTTTTTCAGCTCTTGTATTTGCAAGCGTGCTATAGAAAGTACATCTTTCCTGGTAAGCATTTTAAAGTATATAATTTCATCGATACGATTTAGAAATTCAGGTTTGAAATAGCTTTGTAAAAGGTGCGCTATCTGATTTTTTATCATGGTATTCAATTCTTGTTGTGCAAGAATAATATCTGATCCTATATTAGAAGTCATGATAATAACGCAATTCTTAAATGAGACAGTTCTTCCTTGGCCATCGGTAAGATGCCCTTCATCTAGAATTTGAAGAAAGAGGTTAAAAACATCAGAGTGTGCCTTTTCGATTTCATCAAAGAGAACAACACTATAAGGGGTTCTACGAACCAGCTCGGTAAGTTGGCCGCCCTCTTCATATCCTACATAACCAGGTGGCGCTCCAATTAAGCGAGCAACTGCATGCTTTTCCATATATTCAGACATATCTATACGTATAATCTTCTTTGGATCATCAAACAAAAAGTCGGCTACCGTTTTTGCTACTTCGGTTTTCCCCACCCCCGTTGGTCCTAAAAAAAGAAAGGAGCCAATAGGTTTGTTAGGATCGGTAAGCCCTGTTCTATGCATCTGGATTGCATTACTGATCGACTCTAATGCTTCATCTTGTCCAACTACTTTCTTCTTTAGAAGTTCTTTCATATGTAAAAGCTTCTCAGATTCTGTTGCCGCAAGTTTTTCAGTAGGTATCCCTGTCCATCGAGAAAGAACAAGAGCTACATCCTGTTCATCTACTTCCTCTTTAATAAGATGCTTCTTTAGCCCTTTTAGCTTTTCCTGTTCTTTTTCAAGTTCCTGATTAAGTTTTACCAGCTTTCCATATTTTATTTCGGAAGCCTTTGCAAAATCACCTTCCCGTTCCGCCTGAATGAACTGCTGTTGAGTTTTTTCAACTGTTTCTTTCAGTTTATTTATTTTTTCTAGAGGAGTCTTTTCATTTTTCCATTGTAGAAGAAGGGTCTGAAAATGTTCTTTAAGAGGAGTGAGCTCTGCTTGAAGTTCATAGAGTCGTTTCTTACTAAGCTCGTTATCAGTTTCTTTAC
>JACDFK010000005.1 GCA_013815795.1 Candidatus Babelota bacterium
CATGGTAATGCACCATTATTGTCATAACTTCACTTAACGATAAACACATTGCTCTCATCCTTTTGTGTTTTCCAGAACTCAACGTACGCTTTCCCACGCATTCTTCGAAAGACTTGCAAAATTCATCTAGATAATAGAAACTTGTAGTTAAGTCCATTGTGTAACCCTTTTTTTGACGTTGAATATTAAAAAAAGATTAGCACACTGGACTTTTTTTGTAGATTCCTTAGATCGAGCTCACGTTAGTTAGTATTTTTCTATCCCTTCTTTTTATTTTAAATTTTATATTTCAAGAGATTACTATAAAAAGACAGCATTCTCTTACATAAGAAGTTATTCCAAAAACTGATAGGTTAGGGTTACACGCAGATGCTACGGTTAAAATCATTCTCCTGTTATCTTAAGTAGAATCTTTTCTTGTTCATGTGTTACAAAATTTCTGATCAATATTTTTCGAATCATAGAGGTTATTTATAAGATTTTTTTTTCCTTCAGTCGCATCAGCAAACACTTTCTAACTACGCTCTACCCTTTTTCTCTGGTTTCTTTTATACCAAAAACCATACTCAAGATACATTCATACAACAACCACGTCCTTTGTCACGTTCTAAAACACTGTTTAAGTCTCTCCTCAGGGCTATTACTGTGTTAAAAACTAGAGATTATAGATCTTTACGATTTAAAATTCTGTAAACAAAATCTCTAATGCGGAAATTAAGCAGGTACTTAACCTTTTTGCACTTTTAAAAACATATTGTTTAGCCATAAAAAGAGAAATGTAGCAGGATATAAGGTGGGTTACGTATGAGCACAGAACCAGTAACAACAGGCATTCTTATCTTTTAATTCACTATATAGGGGAGTTTTTTTTGAGAGTATGTAAAGTAGTTTTTAGATAGTATGATCATACTACGATTAGGTTATCGTGAAGACAGAAATTCTCATGCGTAAAAAAGGGGCCAGTAACGGTATGTTTTTCTGACCCTGAAAATGTACAGCATTATTTCTATTCTGAGAGTATTGTGGGATCCTTATAAGGCAAGGGTTCTACGTGAGGGGAACTCTGTTTTGATAAAACCTGCAATATTGCTTGGGCAAACTCTTGAGCAGCGTCAGGGCCTGTGGCAGTAACAACTTTTCCGTCAGTGACTACCGGTTCTTTACTGTAGATAACTCCATGATCTTTAAAAATTTCTTCTAAAGCACCATCTTCGTCCCATCCGGTCGCTTTTTTGCCAGCTAAAACATGTGCTTGCGCTAATATGCGTGAGGAAATGCATATTGCTCCATAAGGTTTATCAAGAGCCATCATCTGCTCTAAAAGTCCATGAACAAGAGGGGTGTTTAACGAGTCAAGGGCGCCAGGTCCGCCGATGATGAACAGTCCATCATAGAGAGTAGGGTTAATTTGATCAATAGTCATATCGATTGAGGTAGAGGACGTATCCTTAGCAGTGGCATAACCAAGTTGATTACTTGCTGTAATGACCTGGACATTTTCGCTTTTAAGAATTTCAGCAGTGACGCCATATTCGATCTGTTGGTAGCCTTCATGGGCAATAAGAAGAACGATAGTGTGTTTAGCCATGGGAGAGCCCTTATTTTTGAGAGTAAAAGTTGATGAATACTGTTAGTATAAAAAGGAAATCTTTTAAAAATCAATAGCTTATATCCACTGGAACAAAGGCAAATCTGTTTTTTTTCATGAGTTTGTGCCTAGGAGTTAGTAGTACTGCTTTTGATCCTAGAACAATTTCTTCTGTCTGGCATACGATGATAACTGTGGTGCCATACTTATGTGCTACTCTCCTTAATTTTTCCCAAGCTGACCATCCTTTATTAGGTGGGCTACCGGACCAATGGGAAACATACAGTTTTTTTACCCGTATCTTTTCAAGGAGACACTCTAAAGCAATAAAATTCATGGTAGAAGGCTGCAAAGAGATTAGTGCGTCAAGTGCTGTAATTCCTTTTTTTCGGAGCGTTGGGATAAGGGTGTATTCGACAAATGAAGACGCTGATAGTCGTCTTCCTAAGCATCCCGGGTTTATTAGCGCGGCAGCATGGGATGAGTATATAAGAGTGAGTTCCTTCTCAAAGCAGGGTATAGTTTCTACCTGTTCCTGTGAAGGAATAGTTGAATGTAATAAGAAAGCTTTTTCCACTCATAAGACCACACAAAGCGATACTACTTTTTAAGGAGGAGCGGAGTTTTTTAGAGTGAAGTACTATTCCTCCAGAGAGTGCAAAGAGAACATAGGTCCAGGAAGGTGGATTAGGGAGCGCTAAAAGCCAAGAGCGATTGCCATAGGCGAGTACACAGGTCCAGATTTCGGTAAGATATTCTAAAGGAATGATAAATAAGATACTTGAGACACTGAGCAGTTCGCACACAAAAATACATGATGAGAGTACAAGAAAAAGGGTAAGAAAGGGAGCGAATATAAAATTACCTACCATACAAGCTCCTGAGAGAGGAAGGCCTGCAGCTAATAAAAAAGGCACGGAAATGAAGGTAATAAAGAGCTGTAAATGTAGAAATGAAAGGGTTTTTTTAAAAAATCTCTTAATGATAGGTATGCTTTGAAGATGCATTTTTTTAAGATCGATATTCATATTCTATCTCCTTTTGTAGAGCTTATAGTATACTGATCTTTGTATGGAAATATACTGAGTAATTTTGAGTAAATGAGTAGACGATGAGTACTAATAATAACGAGCTAATTTCTCTTTTGCGTAAAAGGGCTTATAATCTTCGAGTTTTATCTTTAGAAGCAACTACCGCTGCAGGATCGGGACATCCCTCTTCATGTTTATCCTCAGCCGATATAGTTGCAACACTGTTTTTCCACGTTTTGAAGTATGATCTTTCTAATCCCGATAATCCTACAAATGATCGCTTTATCTTATCCAAGGGGCATGCAGCCCCTATTTTGTATGCAGCGTGGGAACAGCTAGGAGTTATTTCAAAAGAAGATCTTCTTTCTTTTCGATCTTTTTCATCGGTTTTAGAAGGACATCCAACACCGCGATTTGCCTATACCGATGTTGCTACGGGATCCTTGGGGTGCGGTTTATCCTATGGATTAGGAATGGCACTGAGTGCACGATTAAGTTCTCTTCCTTTTTATACGTATGTTTTATTGGGTGACAGTGAGATGGCTGAAGGTTCTGTATGGGAAGCGATTGAAATTGCCTCCTTTTATAAAGTTGATAATCTGGTGGCGATTGTTGATGTAAACAGTCTTGGTCAAACGACATACACGTTAGACAATCATGATGTGAAAAAACATGAAGCTCGCTGGAAAGCCTTTGGGTGGAACACTTATATTATCAACGGACACGATATAGCCCAGATACTGGAGGCTTTGACGCAAGCCAAGACGATTCGTGATAAACCTACTGTTATTATTGCTCATACGGTAAAGGGTTATGGACTTCTCTCCTCTGAAAGTAAGGAAGGCTATCACGGCAAAGCTTTTCCAAAAAAAGATTTGCCTCTAATCCTTAAAGAGCTAAAAGATCGTTTTCCTGATGATGCTAACTTTACTTTCGAGCCGGTAGTAATCCCTCCGTATATACGTAAAAAAAAGGTGACTTCTAAAGTTGTCTTACCTAAAAGTACCTATCAACAGGGAACTGCCATTGCGACCAGAAAAGTGTTTGGTGAAACGCTCGCTTTAGCAGGCACCGTGGTTTCTACACTGGTAAGTCTTGATGCAGAAGTGAAGAATTCAACTTTTGCTGAAATTTTTGAGCGAGCTTTTCCACGGAGATTTTTTCAGTGTTTTGTAGCTGAACAAAATATGATAGCGATGGCGAACGGTTTTACAGCTCGTCATTATATTACTTTTAGCTCAACGTTTGCTTCTTTTTTAACTCGAGCTCACGATCAGTTACGCATGGCTGCTATTGGCAGGTCTCCTTTACGGATAGCAGGATCGCATGCCGGTGTTTCTATTGGACAAGATGGGCCTTCTCAAATGGGGCTAGAAGATATTGGATGTATGCGAGCACTTCCTGATTCTTTGGTATTATATCCTTGTGATGCTACCAGTACCCATAACCTTCTAGAGCTTATGCTTAATTATAATGAGGGGATAAGTTATCTACGGCTTACACGAGCTGAAACTCCCGTAATATACGATTCTTCAGAGGTTTTTGTAGTGGGTGGATCTAAAGTTTTACGTGAAAGTGATAGTGACAGTGTGTGCATAATTGCTGCAGGTATTACGGTATTTGAAGCATTAAAAGCGTATGATGTGTTGCACAAGAAGGGTGTAAATGTATCGATTGTCGATGCATACTCACTAAAACCTCTTGATGAAGCAGCATTTAAAAAACAGACTTTAAAGTCCAATAAACGGATTATAACGGTTGAAGATCATTATAGACAAGGCGGTTTAGGCGAAGCGATCTGTTATGCTTTACGAAATGAAGGATACCGTATTGAAGTTTTGGCAGTAGAGATGCTTTCAAAATCTGGATCTCCCCAAGAGTTATTAGCTTTTCATCGTATTGATTCTACAGCGATCATTGAAACGGTATATAAGATGCTTACGTGAATACCCATAATTTGTATAAAAAAAGGTAGAGAAGAATATCCTTATTATAGGGTTAGTTCCACTACCTTTTTCACTGCCTGTCTAATTGCACATATATTCTTGGTGAAGATAAGAGGTATGTAGAAAGAGGTATAATTATCGTAAAAAGGAGACTGCACAGCACTGATTTTGTAGAGCTATCTCTTTGTGTAATTTGCACGAGAGACTTTATAAGAGCTCTGAACTTCTTGACAAGTTGTATGTTATTCATAGAATATAACTGAACGGTGGTTTCTGTGGTTTTTTATTGAAAGGTGTATGGAGATGAATATGGTAAAAAAAATAGTTTTTATGAGCTGCCTCATTGCTGGTTGTACCCTGTCTGCTATGAATGTAAATTATGGATATATTGCAAGCTATAATAATGCGATTGACAGCTGGTATTTTGTTAATAACGGTACAGTCACCGGATACAATAGTGTTACATTAAATGTAAAAAGTTTATCCGGAAGCGGTACTATTTCGGCACCTACAATAACTATCTGCTGCGATGAATTCGATTTTACCGGGACTATTTCCTGTGATGGTAATTGCCGCATTTATGCAAAAAAATCGTTTAATCCAAAAACTTTTACCAAAGAAGGAAAGGGTAGTTTTACTATTATTATAAGTTCTTCTGATGTTGAACGGCATAACATCTCGACCCTTCTTACAAGAGCATCTAATTGTATGTTAATCAATGCAGTGTCATTGACAGATGAGCTTATTGATAAGAACATTAACGAAATTCGACGCAATGCTTATCTTAATAGTATTAATGAACAAACTCTTATGATATCTTTTCAAAAAGAGCTACAAACCAAGATTGCTTATCATGCTGAGCGATTAGACCAAGAAAGAGACGCTTCTGAATTACATAAAGGATTAAGAAACGTCGGGATAGGGCTCACTGGTGTAGTTCTAGCTGCTTTAGGATATACTTATAGAGTGAAAACGGCAGATTTCGTCCGTACCTGTATACCAACCTTTGAAAATGATGTAGTCACGGCTGGTGCGGCTTGCTTGGGTATTCTCTCTCTTATTCCTGTTGGTCTATCGGTGGAAAAGTTTTCTAAAGGATTGAATCCTCGGCATAAAGAGAATCATGAAAGATTATTGCGGCTACAAGCAAAACTGGATCAAGCCTTTAAACAAGCTTATGTGTCGCAAGACCAGATAATAAAGCTATCCTAAAATTAGAACAGTAGTAAACAGAGTAATACACTGTTTATATCCAGCTCTATACGGACTTTTAGTAAGGAGTGCTCATTTCTTCGTTATTGAGAATGAGCACTCCTTATTTTTGTCTAAGATATACGTTATCTCTTGCCCAATGCCTGGCTTTTCAATCTGAGAGTTTTCCATACATTCAATCAAGGCAGGCAAGGCTTCGATAAATTCATGTTGGATAAATTCGATGTGAAGGAGTTCTCGATGAGAATATTTAGCATGGACTTCTATAAGATTGGAGGCGTTTTCAAAGTGTCGCAAAGAAAAAAACGGCCCTACCTGTTTTAGATGGGTTACGGTAAACTCAAGGCCTTTAGATTTTATGCTTTCTAAAAAATTATACACTCCTTGAGGATCGATTTTTTGAATAATATCAAAGTGTGAATGGATCGAAATAATCGACCGAAACATTGAGCTATTGATATAAGGAGCTGTTTCTTTTTGCACGGGACAGGCAATAAGAATAACCTCTTCGATACAAAGGATAGCTGTCGATTTTATTCTTGAAAGATTGAGCGCAACGTTTCCACCGTGACTATGTGCTATAAGCCGAAATGAAGCTATAGTTCCTTGTAATAACAGTTTATTTGTGAGTTCAGAAAGCTGTGCATAAAGTTCAGCCGCGGCTTTTTTGCGTTCACTGCTCAGTAGCTTTCCAGTCCATCCAAAAAGATAAAAAAAATCCTTGTCGAATAATCGGGAGTTCGTTGTACACATAAGATAACCAAGAGTTACCAGATGGTGTTCTTCTAGAGAAGTAAGAGGATGCAATCCTAGGGGACACCAAAATATATCCTTAAGAATTGGTAGGTTTCTTAACGTATCAGGAGGAACGGTCCCATGAATAAAAATTGTTATTAGGCGTTTTTGCATGTTTTGTATTATCCTTTTATTGTAGTATACTGATTTAAGGAAATATCTTCAATTTTTTGTGTGTCAGTGCCCCTTATAGTGATATAAGGTTATTGCAAAGGAAGGAGGATGTATGGAAAGTTTTACGTGGTGGATAGTGCTTCTGGTAGGGTGTACGATTTTAGAACTGAGCTCACCTGGAATGTTTTTTTTCCTCTCTTTTTCTTGTGGAGCATTAGCAGCTGCTTTCTACTCATTTTTTTATGATAATACGACGGTTGAATTTAGTATCTTTTTAGTAGTTACTGCACTATCGTTTTTTGCATTAAGACGGTATGAAAGATCTTCAAAGGATACTTTGTATGAAACTAATGTATATGCATTGCATGGACGAAAAGGAACTGTTCTTGAAAAAATATCTCCGCTTGAAAAGGGATGGGTAACAATTGAGGGTCAGATATGGGCCGCTTTTCCGGCGAATCAAGAATCGATAGAGAAAGGATCCATTATTTTAGTAGTAAACTCTGAAGGGTCACATCTGGTTGTTAAAAAAATTGGCGATACCGTATAAGAAAGGAAAAATATGGTTATAATGACAGTAGTTTTAGCTGCAGTTGCAGCATTGTTTTTGGTTTTTCTGTATAAATCACTCTATCTAGTGCAGCAGGCGGAAGCAATAATAATTGAGCGTTTTGGTCGGTTTGATAGACTTTTAGGGCCCGGCATTCATATTGTTATTCCTTTTATTGAGAGACCACGTTCGGTCTATTGGAGCTTTCTAAGCTTGGGTCCCGATAAGCGTTATTTTAGGTATACCAAATCTGTGTTTAAAATAGATTTGCGTGAAAGTGTGCATGATTTTCCTAAGCAAAATGTTATTACACGAGATAACGTGACAATGGAAATTAATGCGCTTGTATATTATCAAATTACCGATCCTAAAAGAGCGATTTATGAAGTTAATAACTTTCCTGAAGCAATTGAGAAATTAACTCAAACCACCCTTCGTAACGTAATTGGTTCCTTAGATCTTGATCAATCTTTGGTATCACGTGATGCAATAAATGAGCGACTACGGACCATTTTAGAAGAGGCTGCCGATAAATGGGGTGTAAAGGTTACCCGCGTTGAGCTCCAGGATGTTAATCCTCCTGTTGATATACGAACCGCTATGGAAAAACAGATGCGTGCTGAACGGGATCGTCGTGCGGTAATGATCGAAGCTGAAGGACAAAAAATGGCCGCTATTTTGCAGGCTGAAGGACAAAGAGAGTCTGGTGTATTACGGGCAAGAGGTATTGCTGATTCTCGTGTTATCGATGCTCAAAGTGAAGCTGAATCCCGTTTGAAAATTATAGAAGCTGAAGCAAAAGCTATCGAGCTTATTCGTAGTGCTGCTCCTAATCAAGATCCGCTTTCTTATCTTGCTGCAACGCAATATATTAAAACACTTCCCAAGCTTATGGAAGGAAAGGATAATAAGTTAATTATTCTTCCGTATGAAGCAACTGGTCTTGGTGGTTCTATTGCAGCTATGAAAAAGCTTTTGGGAGAAGTTCAGTAAATTTAAATCTAATAGTGAGGCCCCCATCTCCCTTAACTTGGTTTTTCATAAAAAGTGGCATTTTCAGTAGAGAGTGCCACATAGAGATGCAAGAGGGTATTTGTAAGGCGAAATTGTTATTTTATAATAAATATGTTATAGTAATAATAATAAAATAAGTTAAGATTTAATTATAAAATAACAAACAAAAAAAGGTTTCTATGAATAAGGTAATAAAAAAAACAACACTGTCGATTTTATACTCTTTGGTAGTAATGACGTCAATTACACAGTGTATGGAGAGGGATGTCGAAAAAACCGAGAATTTAGAAAAAAATGAGAGTATCCTTGAATGTCTAACTGAAGAATGTCCAGTCTGTTTTGAGACTTTTGGTAGTAAGCATATACCACTTCAATTTCATTGTTCATATACTAAAGAAGGGTATCCTGTAGCTCATGGTCTATGCGTGAACTGCACGAAACATGTAATTCAAAATGGCGCCCTTTGTCCGCTCTGTCGAAGCACCTTGCTCTTATTTGATCCTTTAGCTGCCTCAGAAAATATTCACCCAAAAGGAAGCGTCGAAATGTATAATGAGCCGGAAATTATTGATAGTCTTATTGAGATAATGATTAAAATACCTACAAGTCCTTTTATAAACGTTAAACAATCTAAAGATTCTAGCTCAGTAGGATACTGGAAAGTTGTAGATCTCATAATGAGTTCCGAAAACTTTTTCCCTGAAGTCACCTCAGTAAAATTTAGCCCGGATGGCAAAAGAGTTTTGACCGGATCAAATACAGTAGCTTGTTTGTGGGATGCACAAACGGGATCTCTCTTAAAAAAGTTTGTAAGATAAATTCAATAGATAGCGATTAAGTAAATCGACCTTTTATTCTTCCTTAGGAGGCAACGGGCTCCGTTTGCTCTAGTGCAGCTGTTAAAAAGTTTTTTAGGAGAAGTTCAGTTGGTTTAAAATCGATCGAGAGAAAAAAGCCCTCATGGCGTATGATTATTAAAAAAGGTGGTACTTTCAGTAGAAAGTGCCACCTTTTTCAGGATCCGCTTTCTTATCTTGCTACAACGCACTATATTAAAACGCTTCTAAAGCGTATGGAACAAAAGGATAATAAACTGATTATTCTTCAGTATGAAGCAACCACCCTTGGTGGCTTAATTATGGCTATGAAAAAAATTTTGGGAGAAGTTCAATAAATTTAAATCTAATCTAGTGACAAAAACCTCGTAAGAATGTGTTTTTTATAAAAACTGGCACCTGTAGCATAAAGGGTGCCATTTTTGCAGGTACTTTAGTATCTTCTCGTGGCTGTTGACATTCTAAACCTAATTGATTACAGTTACGCCAGTAATGGAAAGGTTTAATGTTTAAACTGTAAAATTGTAAAAGAGCAAGGATTCCCGTGAAAGGTAATATAAAAAAAATAACCGAAATGGTTTTATACTCTTTGTTAATAATGACCTCCATTGTCGATTGTATGGAGAGGTCTTTTGAACAAATAAAGGACCTAGAAAAAAATGAGAGCATCCAGTCCGGTTTAACTGAAAAAGGTCCTCTCTGTTGTGAACACTGTAATAAGGGGGGTAGAGCAGAGGGATTTCCTGGCACTGAGGGTCTTCTCACGTCGCTTACTCTATGCTCGAGCTGTACAGAAGATCTAATTGGCAATCAATTTCAGTGTCCTCGAGACACAGAATCTTTAGCGGTACGTGATCCACTGGCTTTACAAGAAAAAATTCATTCTCAGGTGAGCGAAGAAGTTTGTAAAAAGCCTGTAACTATTCATCCTCAGACTACAATCACATCTATAATCCCTTCTAGCATATTTACAGGCGAAAAAAAGCCCGTTAAAAAAGAGCGTTTATCTTCTTCATTTGAAAGCTGGGGCCCTTTGATATCTTTTGCCTATACTCCTGATGGAAACCATATTCTTGCGATATCAGCAGACTGTACAGCTCGTTTGTTTGAAGCTCATTCGGGAAAACTAGTAAAAGTAGTTCAAAGAGTCAACGGATGATATCTCTTTATAGTGAACTATTCTAATAAGGGAGAAAGACCATTATGATAATTTATCCACTTTTATCCGCCCTCTGGAAGAGAATTTATGGAGCCTCTTACGGAAGTTCTAGTGAGAAAAGGTAGTCTAATTTTTCGTTTGTTTATAAAATTCACACCCTAAGTCGCGGCACAAGTCGATTAGTGCCGTTGTTCATGAACTGGTAATGGTTTATATCCTTACTAGTAAAGGTAATCGCTTTCGTCTCTAAAGGAACCATAGAGCATTTCGTGGGGTATTTGTAACATGCTACCGGTTTTTCTGTCGATTTCAATTTTCTACTCTCTTCTGTTTCAGTTTTAGAAGGGTGTTATTGGTAGAGGAGCTAATCAATTTAAGAGTAATGAGTGGTTTTGTTAAAAGCAGAGTAAATCGCTGGAGGGAAAAAGCCTGGTGCCTTCAATAAAAAATTCATGGATCGTTAAAGGCGGTTGATATTTCTAAAAAAAGAAATTAGGATATGTTAAAGATATTAAATATGCAACTGCTATTTGATAAAATAGTTGAGAAAAAATCAGGGAGAGTTTAATGAAATTTTCAATAAAAAAAACAGTTTCGTCTGTTATATGGACGATTTTCACCGTGACTTCCTTTGTTAACCCTATGCTGTTAGATGTGAAACTGCTAGAGGTTAACCCTATGCAGATAGATATACAACTAGCAATCAGCACATATGAAGAGTGTCCTATTTGTTTGGAACTTTTTAGTGATAAAGTGGTGCCTTTACAGTTTAACTGTGGTGTTGACCATGACGGCTATAACCTTCCCCACAGTTTTTGCTCATCGTGTGTAATCGGCTCAACTAAAGAAAAAAAGGAGTGTCCTCTTTGTAGAAAAGAGTTAGTACTATTTGATCCGGGGGTAAGTGAACAAAATATTCATTTTCAAGTAAGCCCTACAGTTTATAAAAAGAAGGGAATTCGTCAGCAAATCCAAGAACTTAAATCTAAAATACCCATTAGTAAGCATATTTGTAAAAGGAATCTTGAAGATATACCACTTTCCTTTCGAAGAAGATTCATTGCTACTTTATTAGGAGAGGCGAGGGGTGAAATTAAGGTTTATAAAACTCTTAATAAAAGTTTTAATAAAATTGCTTCGGCAGTATTTAGTGCGGATGGCGAAAGAGTATTTACTATTTCAGAGAATGGAACCGCCTGTTTATGGGATGTGATTCATGAAAAGATACTCGGAGAATTAGAAAACTCTAATATTTCCTGTGCTTTATTTAGCGATGATAGAAAGACACTTATTACTGGATCCTCTGACGGGCTTATTTGTATATGGAATTCTGATGAAAAGCTTGTTCTTGTGACGTCCTCTAGAGAGTATCAGTGTGGAATATCTTTAATAGCATTCTTTCCTTCAGACAAAGGAACATTAGTTCTTACCTGTTTTTGGGATGGCGTAATGAGCTTATGGGATATTTCGGCGAAAAAATTTGTAAAAGTACTGCTTGGAAATGATGAGATGATTTCTTCAATAACGTTTAGCTCGAATAGAAAAAAGTTCCTTACAGGATCGGTTGAAGGAACCGTGGGTATTTGGGACACAGAACATAAGACTTTAATAAAAAAGTTAAAAGGTCCTAGGAGTGCTATTTCAGCCATCGTATTTTGCCCTGAAGAAAAAACATTTTATACGGGATCGTGCGACGGTAAAATCTGTTTGTGGAACGAAGAAACCGAAACTCCTCTAAAAGTAATAGAGTTAAAGGGACATAGTGATCTTATTTCTTCAATTGCATTTGGCCCCGAGGGAAAAACAGTTCTTACAGGATCATTAGATAAAACAGCACGATTATGGGATATTATAACAGGTTTGGAAGTAACACAGTTAGATGGAATTAATGAAATAATCGAGTTAGTAGCATTTAGCCCTGACGGAAAACTACTTTTTACCGGATTAAGAGATAGTTTTGCGCTTCTATGGAACTTTACTGTGCCAGAAGATAACACGAGCTCCATTGATGATTATCTTGATAAAGACACCAATGAACTACCGTGTTGTATACAATAATATGTTCACATAAATTTAAAGCTTACTAGTGATATGAGGAACTTTTTTAGATAGTTGAAAGTGTTTATTATTTCACTTTCAACTATCTTTTACTTTTATATGTCAGAAGAGTTAATAGGTTCAGGCTCTTCATGGGTGAGAATAAGTACCTGTATAATGCGCTTAGGCGTCGCTTGTTGCACTTTAAAATGATATCCTTTATACATGACCTTTTCACCTGTGCGAGGCATCCGTTCAATCTGTTCTATAAGAAAGCCACCTAACGACACTGCTGTCTCCGTTTCAAATTCAATACCAAGAAGGGTTTCGAGTTGTTGAAGGTCAATAGATGCATCGACAAGGTATCCGCCAGATTTTAAGGTAACAATTTTTTCTGGAATCGATTCGTATTCGTCAGTGATTTCTCCTACGATCTCTTCAATAACATCTTCTAAAGTTACAAGTCCGGTAATACTTCCAAATTCATTAAGCACCATAGCGATATGCATACGTTCTTCACGAAACTCCTTTAGTGCAGTAAGCACCTTGGAGCTTTCGGGGATGAACATAATAGGTCTTACAATATCTCGTAGTGGTCGGTCTTCATTTCTTGAAAGAAGCTGAAAAAAGTCTTTTTGATGGAGCATTCCAATAATATTATCAAGACGATCTTCATAAATAGGTAATCGCGTAAACTGATACTTTGAAAAGAGATCCAAAGTTTCTTTTTGAGTGCTATGGACACTAATGGAGATGATAGAGGTCTCAGGGATCATAATTTCTTTAATAGGTGTTGTTCCTAACTCAAAAATGCTTTTAAGCATGGCAGTTTTGTGCCTTTCCATAAGGCCTTTTTCATTAATATAGTTAAGCATAAACTGAATCTCTTTTTCCGCAGCAACTGCATCTACTGTTCCTTTGGTACTGCTTCCCCCTATTTTACGCGTAGCAAAATCGGCAACTTTAGAAAGGACAGTTACGAAGCGCGAGAGAGATTTATACACAATATTGGTTATCCACAAAGTAGATTTAAAAAGGGTGTTTCCATGGATAGTTGCTATATTTTTTGGAATAAGATCTGTAAGTAAAATAGTAGTTGACGTGAAAAAGATACCAAGAATGAAACCGAATTTACTTGGAATATGAAGAGATTTTGTAACAGTCTCCATAACTCTACTGCTAAAAATTGCGGCTAAGACACTTGCTAGATTGGAAGCAACTAAGATACTAATTAAAATACGGTTTGGACTATGCTCAAAAAGATGAAAGAGGGAACTATATTTTGGTGATCCCTCCGTTAATTCTTTTAATTGAAAAAGCCTTAAAGCCGTAACGCTGGTTTCGATAAATGAAAAAAGGGCGCAAAACCCAAGAGCAACAATAAAAATGAGAAGATCTCCACTCAGGAGGCTGTCAACGGGAGGTTCCATATCTCGTTATCCTTTAGTTAATATTATTCTTCATCATTCATATCATCTTCCCCAACTTCTTCTTGGGTAAAAGTAAACTCTTTATCAAAGAAACTTTGCAGTTTCTTACTACGGGAAGGGTGACGTAATTTTCGTAACGCTTTAACTTCGATCTGTCTAATTCGTTCTCTGGTAACCGCAAAATCTTTGCCCACTTCTTCTAGTGTATGCTCAGACGCTACATCGATACCAAAACGCATCTTAAGTACCTTTTCCTCGCGCGGTGTTAATGTTTTGAGTACTTCACGTACTCGTTCTTTTAGATCACTATTGGCGACAGAGTCGGCAGGTGAAAATTCATTCTCACTTTCAATAAAATCTTTTATGAACGCATCTTCACTGTCCCCTACAGGTGTTTCTAAGGATATAGGTTCCTTCGATATTTTTATTATATTTTTAATTTTTTTTTCGTCAATATTTAGTTCTTTAGAGAGCTCTAAGTTCGTCGGTTCTCTTCCGTGTTCCTGGATAAAGGTTCGCTTAATTTTGTTAATCTTATTAAGCGTTTCCACCATATGAACTGGTACTCGTATGGTACGAGATTGGTCAGCAATAGCACGGGTAATCGCCTGTCGGATCCACCATGTTGCATAGGTCGAGAACTTATAACCCCGTTCGAACTCGAACTTTTCCACTGCTTTCATCAGGCCAATATTACCTTCTTGTATAAGATCAAGAAAATGGAGGCCGCGATTAACATATTTTTTAGCAATATTAACTACTAACCGTAAGTTTGCTCGAGCAAGATCATCTTTAGCATATTTATCATTTCTTTGACCTTCGGTCAACTGATAATAGTTTTTGATAATTTCAGCATAGGGTAGTCCAAGCTCTAATTCTGCTTTTTTTATGCTTTTTGAGTTACTACGTATCTGTTTATCATATTCCTGCATCTCTAATTTTTCGGTCTCCGTAAGTGTGCTTTTTTCAAGGTAGCGTTTATAGAGCGTTTCACTTTGACGTACTAAATCAGATTTTTCTTTAATTTTTTGAATTGTCCGTTCTATACGTTTTGCGACCTTACGAATAAATTTATTTGACAGTTTTATAGACTGTATTGTTTTACTGATCTCATTTTTATTTGCTTTAACTGCATCAAGCATCTCCTGTTTTTTTTCATGAGAATTAAGCAAATTTCTATAGCTTCGATAAATAGTCGATTCATTTTCGATGAGGTCACGTATAAGAAGAATAGTTCTTAAAATAATATTCTTTTCTTCTTCAAATTTTGGGAGATTTTCTTCATCAAATTCGGAAAATTGAATGATATCTTTTAACTGTATAGTATTTTTTGAAAGACGCTCACCTATGGTGATAATTTCCTTATGAAGAAAGGGAAACTTGGAAATAGCTTCGATCGACTCTTTTTTACCATGTGCGATAAGATCAGCAATAACATTTTCAGTCTTTTTATTCAAAAGAGGGATTTTTCCAATATCGCGTAAATAACATTTTACCCCATCAGCAATATGTGCTGATTCGCCAATTTCTTTAATGACATCGCGACCATCTTCCGGCTCATCGCCTTCTTCCATCTCTTCTTCTTCGCCTACGTAATCGAGAGATGTTTCTATGTGGGATTTTAAATGAAGCTGTTTTTTCTCTTCGATCTGCTCATAATCAATAAGTTCTGCAGATCCTTCTGTTTCAAGCTCTTCTTGCATAACAAGTTCGACATGCTCTTTTTCCAGAACTTTTATAATGTCATTGATTTCGGTTTCATTGAATGCATTTCTTTCACAGAAATCCATGAGCTCTTCATAACTGAGAGCACCCGTGCGTTTTCCTTTTTCAATAAGAGCTTCTAGGAGTTCTTGAGTAAGATCGTGCTCTTCGGCTGTCCGTATAACAGGCTCTTTTTGTTTACTAGTTTTAGTATCTAATGATTTTATCTTTTTACTCATGCAATATCCCTTCCCAGCATCTTTTTTTTCAGTAGAGTCAGATCATTAAGTAGTCTTGTCACCTCAGGTCCATCTCCACGCTCTTGAGCATTGTATATTTTAAGTTTGACATGATGAATTGTCAATTTCCATTGTTTCTTATAAAATTGCACTAGGAGATCTTGTAAAGATGTCGATCTTTCTTCTTCTGATTCCATAATAATCCTACTAACGAGCTCTTTTTCTTCATTAGTTAAGGTTTCAAAAAGCACGTTGAGCGACACGCCTTCATCGGACTGCATGCTTAAGAGGGTCTCAAGTATCTTTTTCAGTGGTTTAGAAAGCCATAATCGTAAAAGATATTGATCATCTTCCTGAGTGGTCCCCTTATAATACAGTATACCATAAAATATTTTTTTTTCTAACTGTGATATTTCGGGCGAGCTTATAGAATCAACAGTTTTTGCTGGAGACTCATCTCTTTTGAATCGTTGAGAAGCTTTTGCAGTAACTTTTGTAAGCTCTTCTTTGAGCGTCTCAAAAGGAACGCTCAGGGTATCACTGGCTTGCTTAAGAAGAAGATCCTGTTTTAAAGGATCGGTAAGCAGCTGTATGATCGAAATTATTTTTTTTGCAACGGTGATTCTTTCTTGCAAACTTTTTTGAGAGAAGGATGTTCCCATTGTGTGAATTACAAAGGTAAAAATATCTTGAGCTTCAGCGTGTACTCTGGTAAGGTCGCCTCCCTGTGATAAAAAATGTGCAGGATCTTCATTAGCTGCAAGTGTAAGAACATAAGGGTCAAGAGCTACTTGCCAACACAGTTCAACGAGACGCAAAATGGCATTCTGGCCTGCAGTATCTCCATCATAGACGATCGAGAGTCGTTGAGCATAGCGGGATAGTATTTTAAGATGTTCCTGAGTGCAAGCAGTACCAAGCGTAGCAACCGTATTGGTAAAGCCATGTTGATTCATTAAAATTACATCAGTATAGCCCTCGACCAGAAGGACATCATCTTTCTCTGAAATAGTTTTTTTTGCTTGATCGAGGCCGAACAGTAAAGCTCCTTTGTTAAAAAAGGGGTGCTCATGGGAATTATAGTATTTTGGACGATCATCGTTTTTCTTAAAAACTCTTCCTCCAAATCCCACATATTTGCCAATAGTATCGCGAATAGGAAAAATAATTCGGTCTTCAAAAGCTGAGTAAAGACCCTGTTTACCTTCGAGAAGGATATGCGCATCGATAAAGTTCAAGGCTAATATTCCCTCTTTTTGTCCCGTAGCAAGAAGGCTTTTTACATCTGATGAACAGTAGCCGATCATAAAGTTTTTAATGCTCTCATCAGTTATTGAGCGTTCTTTTAGATAAGCGAGAGCTGAGGTGTTTTTGAAAAGTTGTGTATTACACCATTGCGCAAAAACTAAGCAGGTTTTGGTATAGATAGTTTTTGCTTCATGAGATTCCTGCCCTTTTTGCCATTTGATATCGGTAGGGAGGTCTATACGGTAACGTTCAACCAGATGTTGTGCAGCTTCTAGGGGAGTGCAGTGCTCAATCTTAGTGATAAATGAGATAACATCACCTCCGGCGTGACATCCAAAGCAGTAAAATATCTCTTTATGAGGGCTTACACTAAACGAAGGGGTTTTTTCAAAATGGAATGGACAACATCCTTTCCAGTAAAGGCCTGCTTTCTTTAAAGTGGAATATTCTCCAATAACCTCTAGTATAGGAATGCGCTGCTTAATATAGTTAAAAAGATTCATGCACTGATTCCTTGTAGAGCTGTAGTTATGTTGAATTTCTAACTCATTTCTTTAGAGATGTCTAGTAAAATTATACTTATAATCATCGCATATATGGAGAAGTTTACAAGTACTTCTCAAACTACGGGTAATGAACCTAAGATGAGAGAGTAATTTTTATGTAAAAAATAAATGTATCCACGTATATCTGGGTTTTGTCACTCTTTTTAGGGATAAGGTAAAGTCCTGATAAAAACAGGGTTTGAATGCACTTTAAAAAGGGTTGTATTGAGTTAACAATCAGTCCCTAGTAGGCAAAAATAAAGTGCTTTTCAACATAGGCAGTTTAATTGCAAATCTGAACTTTTTGGCGGCGTGTACCATAACAGTTACTGGGTTTTAATGCAATTAAAGGATTGTCTTTTTTGGTTTAATGCACTATAATAAAAAAAAATCTATATTTAATTAATTATATCAAATCTAATAAAAACCATTAAAGGAACTGTTTGTGAATTGCCCTATTAAAATAACTTTATTGTGTATGCTTTTGTGTGTGTGGCCCTACATATCAGTTCTTCATTGTATGAACTCTTTTAGTACTAGTGATAGTATTAGTAGTGAAAAAGAAAGTGAAAAGGAAAAATGTCCATTGTGTTGGGACGAGTTCGGTGAAGAATGTATACCGCTGCAATTTAGCTGTTCTCTGGATAAAGATGGACACCCTCAGCCTCATGTTTTTTGCTTGGAGTGCATACGAGAGATAACGTGTACCTCTACCTTGTGCCCGCTCTGTCGCAAAGAGCTTTTGTTACTTGATCCTTTAGCATCTGTAAAAAATATTCATCCCCAAGCAAAAAAGTCAGATTATAGCTGTACCAAGGTTATAAATGCTCTTAGACTCTCTTGAGGATCAAAACATTATACCTTTAGAAGGAAAGCATACAAGAGTTGAGTCGGACTCTGAAGGGTGTGTTTTCTATAAGACTGAAGGATTAGCCGGAAATGAGCGGATTGTAAAAACCTCTGTTCCTTATTCGTGGTATTCTAATGTAGGTATGCTTATGAAATTTAAAGAGTTAACCCCTGAGGTTAAACGTCAGATTATCCGCTTAATGTTGCACGGTGCACTTGATTATAATGTGAGCCCCTATAGACAACTGTCTGTAGGAGGTGAAGTTTTCTCAATAGCAGTTAGTCCTGATGGTAAAAATTTTCTAGGTGGAACCTCTTTTGGTTGTCTTCTGTGGAACATAGAATCTATACCAGGAACGCCACCACTAGTAACAATATACATGCCAGATCCAGTTTTTTCTGTAGCATTCAGTCCAGATGGTGAAACTTTTTTAACGGGATCGAGTACCGTATGTATGTGGAATACAAAAACGGGCATACAGATGTTTCAATTAGAAGGGCACTCTGGCACTACTTTAGCGGTGGCTTTTAGCCCCGATGGTAGAAAAATTCTTACCGGGTCAAAAGAGGACCCAGAAAAAGTAGAGGGGAAAGTGAAGCTCTGGGATGTAAAGACTCAGGAACAATTATTAGAGATCTCCGGTTTTAATTTCTGTGACGCTCTTTCCGTAGTATTTAGTCACGATGGGCAAAAAATCCTTGTTAAGGCGTTATATAAAACCTTTGTTTTTGATGCAACGACAGGTGAAAAGTTATGGATGCTCGATGATTACTCCCGTTTTGAGAGGAGTGCAACGGCTCCGTTTTACTACGCTTCAGTGCGATTTAGCCCTGATGGAAAAAAAATTCTTCGAGCACCCTCATCATACGACAGTGAAAAACCTCTTTTTACTGCAAGCCTGTGTAATGCACAAACAGGGCAGGAATTATTAAAGTTTGGGCATTCTGATACGGTTACTTCTATAGATTTTAGCTGTGATGGTAAAACTATCCTTACAGGATCGAATGATGGTAATGCTATTCTATGGGATGCCAGAACAGGTAAAAGTTTTCTTGGATTAATTCATGAGGTTCCAGTGCATTTCGTAGCCTTTTGTCCTACTGGCAAAAAAATTCTCACGGTAGCAAAACCTGAATCTCGTAGGGAAGGCCCAGTAGTGTGCTTGTGGCAAGCTCTTTCTTGTAGAGCCAGTATGTGGATACTGCATGAAGCAAACCTTCATCAAGCATGGTTTATCGTGAAAGCTGAAGAGACACTACGGAGCGTTGGTCCTTTGGTGTTAGTCAAAGGAACAGTGGAGCATGAACTTTTTTTAACATTACCAGAGTATGTTCAAGACTATGTAGAAAAGTGGTATATGGTATCGATTGAGGAGCCTTCCTATAAAGAGCCTTCCTCTAAACTATGTTGTATGCAATAAAGTTGCCATGGGCTATTACAGAGTTAAGTGTGATAACTTTTTTCTAGGCTTTTATGCCAGATAGGTATGGTGATTTTTTGTTCGAATACCTATAAGTGCCCTTCTAAAAATAGTAGGAGTTAGCAATTGATGAAATGAAAAAGCACAATAAACAACTTTCAGGCGATCATTTCTATGAGAAATTGCTGGTATTTAGGTAATGCTTTTGACGAATAGTTTCTAGTTTTTAGCAGAGGAAGCACTAAGGATCTGTTATATTTTATAGGTCTGTTTATTTTCTTATGGAGTTATTTTTTGTAGGGAAGAACTGAAAGCTGAAATCCAACTGCACTCAGTAAAGATATGATATTATTTAGTTTAGGATTTCCTTTTTTAGATAGTATGCGGTATAAATTTTCTCTGCTTAGCTCGGTTTCTTTTGCAAGTGCTGTCATTCCTTTACCTTGGGCTTCACATACATTTTTTAGTGCTAGTAAAAAAAGGCGTGGATCTTCATCTTTTAGCGCTTCGCTTAAATAAGCACTTGCTAATTCCGGATCTTGCAGGTCTTGAACTAATTTTTCTTGATAGTCTCTAAAATGTCTTTTCATAATAATTCCTTACCGTCTAACCAGTAGCGTTTTGCTTTCTCTCTATCCCGTTCTTGGCTTTTCTTTTCTCCACCCATTAATAAAAGCATAACAGTTGTATCTTTTTGACCGAAGTAAATTCTATAACCAGGCCCAAAATCAAAAATGATTTCCCCTATTTGCTGTGAACCTTTAATAGACTTTATTTTTCCAAATTTCCCAGTCTGATCCTATCTAGTTTTGATAATAGCATTATATCCTTATTTAAAATTTTTCGCTGCATGGTGGCTATTCTTACTATAAAATTGACCTGCTTTAATGCTGATCCACGTTCCCCAATACTTAGTCTTTGTATTTTGGTGAAGATATGCGGTGGCGATAGTGGAGGACACATGAGGAGACTGATTTTTTAAGAATTTAGAAGTATGTTAGATGTCTTTAACTTTAATCTTTGGTTTCACTCAAAGGTGCATTAAGAAGTTTTAGAGATAAAATATTTCTTAATAAAATCATTGTTTAAATAGGTAACTATCTTCTAAGCCTTTAAAGCAGGGTGTTTCGGGTGATAGGTAGTTCGAATAACTACAAGCCCTATAAGAGCTATACAAAAAATAGAAAGAGCTACCCATTGGTGAAATGAGAGAAAAGAAAAAGAGGAGTGGACAACGTTAATACGATCGCCTCTAAAGAAATCGACAAAAAAGCGCTCTAAGCTCATTCCCATAAGATAAGACATAAGTAGGACACCTGTGTTAGGTTTATACTGCTTACTCAGAGAGTGGAGGATGAAAAAGAGACCTATATAGATCAAGGAGCTGTAAAGCTGGGTGGGGTGAATTTTTATATGTAAAGGAGCTACGACAAGGGGGTGGGTATATTCAATTGCCCACGGCAGAGATGTAGGAGCACCATAACAGCACCCTGCTAAAAAACAGCCAATACGAGCTGTTGCATGAACAAGAGGAGCATAGAGTGCAGCTATATCAGAAACAGCAAGTATTTCAATTCCCTTTGCTTTGAGACTTATAATGCTATATAAAAGTATTCCTGTGAGAGCTCCCAGAATTGAAAGTCCCCCATTCCACATACTTATGACATCATAGAATGTTGGATAGTTTTTTAAGTCACTTATTACGTGAAGAAGTCTTCCTCCCATAATACCCGCAAGAGCTGCTTCTACTGAAATATTAATAAAATCGTGTTGAGAAATGTACCGTTCTAGACCTGGGTGTTTTAATGCTTTATACAAAAAAATTCCTATGCCGATCATGATGAGAAGATTGAAACTATTGATTTCAAAAGGTCCATAAAGATGTACTATTTTTGGATACATGGCTGTTTTTCCTGATTGATTACAGCTTTTTTAAGGGCACGCTTTATATCTTCTTTATGTTCTCGCACTTTAAAAATAAGTAACGATATTGCCGCAGGGGTCATTCCTTGAATAAGACCTGCTTGAGCTATGCTTTGTGGTTTATATTTTATAAGTTTTTGTTTTAATTCGGTCGATAATCCTGGAATAAGATCATATTCGAAAGTATCGGGAATTTCTAACTGCTGGTAATGAAGAGTCTTTTCAATCTCTTTTTCTTCTCGTTTAATATAAGGCTCATAGAGGATCTCTGCATGAACCATGTTTAAAGCACGATCTGAGAGCACTTGGAGGCTAGCATCTTTTATTCTTTGATGAACTTTTTCGATTTCGCCAGTTCCTAAAAGTCTCATAAGCTCAATGGTATTGTTTCCTGTGCTTAATGTTTTTAGTGTACTCTGTACAATATCCTGTTCTTGTTTTATTTCACTAAAATGGCTGTGATTTATAAGTCCAAGATCATAGGCTTTTTCACCAAGTCTTGAAAAAACGTTATCTTGTCTTAAAACAAGACGACGTTCTGCGCGGGAAGTAAACATGCGGTAGGGTTCGTCAATTCCAAATGTTACTAAGTCGTTAATCATAACACCGATATAGCCTTCTGTTCGAGACATGATGAAAGGTTCTCTTTTTTGGATTTTAAGAGTTGCATTAATACCCGCAATAATTCCTTGTCCTGCGGCTTCTTCGTAACCGGTAGTTCCATTAATTTGTCCTGCCAGATAGAGTCCGGGAACAGATTTTACTTCAAGAGTATGATGTAACTGATCTGGTAGTACACAGTCGTACTCTACTGCGTATCCGGGGCGAGTGATTACTGCCTCTTCAAACCCTTTGATCGACTGTATAAACTCTTTTTGAATACTTAGTGGCAATGAGGTAGAAAGACCATTAGGGTATATTTCCTCGCTCGATGCGCTTTCAGGCTCTACAAATACATGGTGTGATGTTTTTTCAGCGAATCGTGAAATTTTATCTTCGATTGAAGGACAGTACCGAGGAGCGGTCCCCTTTATATGCCCCGTAAATATAGGAGAAAGATGAAAATTCTTTTTAATAATCGCATGGGTACGTTCATTGGTGTTTGTAATATAACAGCCTATTTTATGTTCAACTTTATGCGGACTAAATTCAAAAAGGTAGTCCAGGTTATCAGATCCTTGGTACTCCATTTTTGAAAAATCAAGACTTCCTCGTAGTAACCGAGGAGGAGTTCCCGTTTTTAAACGGCGCATTCTAAGGCCCAGACTTTGCAAAAAAAGAGAGAGATTGGCAACAGACTCTTCCCCTTGTCGCCCGGCTGCGTAGTTAGTTGCTCCAACATGAATAAGTCCGTTAAGGAAGGTTCCTGTGGTGATAATAACTGCTTGAGCATAGTAGGTTTCACCTTCGCGAGTGCGTACTCCACGAACCGTACCTTCAGCATCAAGAATAATCTCATCAACCATTCCCATGGTGAGAGTTAAATTTTCAGTATGTTCTAATATTTTTTTACTTAAAGAGCTGTAGGCATGTTTATCAATTTGTAAGCGTAGCCCTTGCACTGCGGGCCCTTTACAGGTATTGAGCATGCGCGCTTGAAGATAGGTTTGTGTGCACAGTTGAGGCATAAGCCCCCCTAATGCACTTATCTCAAATACTATATGCCCTTTACCAATTCCGCCTATTGCAGGATTACAGGGCATAAGGCCTATTCTGTCTAAATGAAGGGTAATCATAAGAGTGCGAGAGCCCATACGAGCGCTAGCATATGCTGCCTCAATTCCGGCGTGGCCGCCACCTACGACAATTACATCAAAATCGCATGTTTTCATAGTCGAAATTTTCATAATAGTGTTACTATAATACCCGTAAAGTATAGCAAAAAGATAAACTAGTGGCTATGAGTTTGAAAAAAGTAGTTGATCAGATTCAAAAGAAAGGTCTCTGCACGACGAGGAGATAATGAGCGATACTTTTGCTTTCTAAAAAGCAAGAAATCTGATTGAATTTTTGCGAGTGAGAAAATTCTTATGTTCGCATTATCCTTTTAAAAGAGAGGCTCTTTCTATAAAAGCCTCTCTCACTATGATACTTTTATTTTTTTGCTCGTACTTCGAATACATTTCTAATAAAAGGCAGCCCTTTAGTTTGAAGGTGCGCGGTAAGTTCCGGTGAAAAATTTTTCTTATAAAAAAGGAACAGTTGACTAATTCGGTTCGCATTTTTATAAGGAACAGCTTTTGCAAGCTCTTTACAAAATTCTCTTAACTTGGCCTCTTTGTGGAAAATAAGTATAAACTGATTTGCCCAATATTGCAGAGGTTGATTAGGTTTTCTTGTAACATCCAAAAAATCTTCCATGAGTTCTATTGGACTTGTGTAATCTTGTACTCTTCGCGGATCGGTTGGGGGAGTAGGTTTCGTAGGAGCTACTTCATCTACCTTGTCTGGATTCGCTTGCGTCATCGTATGGGTAAAAGCTGAGGGAACACACACAAGAGCTAGTGCGAAAATCTGTTTTTTTAATAATGTTTTCATTGGTAATCCTCTAAGTTAGGGTATTAAGGCTTTATTGAGCCGGAAAAATCTTTTTTTATCGTTTAAAAAGCCTTTTCTACCTACTAGTTTAAAATACTTATTAAGGATGTCAAAAGGCAGGACATTAAAAAAGGGGTCATAAAACAGTGAGTCATAAAGAAGAGGGTTTTAAGGGCAGTTGTTTTTAAGCTCCTCAGTTTTATTTATAATGTACCTATATTGCTTGTATGGTTTTCTCTTTAAGGTCAGTAGAGGCCTTAAGGATGCTGTTTTTTGCAAGATGAATGGTTTGGTTATACACTGAGGGCAAGTAGGAAAAATTTTTGGTTTTAAGCTTTTGTTTTTTACTGAAAAAGATGTTTTCGCTTTACAAGAATAAATTTTTTTAGCCAGTAGGATAGTGTATGTTATATTATATTTCTTCTCTTTTTAAAGAGTATACTTTTTTGTTTAATGTTTTTAATTCGCCGGTTTTTCGTTCAGCTGTGTCGCTGCTTACCGCATTTCTAGTATCTCTTCTTTGTGGATCATGGTTTATTACTCATTCAAAATGGTTTTGTGCTCAAGTTCGGGAATTTACTCCTTCCTCACATCAGGTTAAAAATCAAACTCCTACTATGGGAGGGTTAGTTATACTAGCAGCACTTATTTTTACGGCTTTGCTATGGTCGGACGTAACAAAACCCGAAGTATGGATTTTTTTAAGTTGTGTAATTGGTTTTGCTGCTATAGGTTTTTGGGATGATCGCCGTAAAATTTCTGGAAATAAAGGAATACCTGAAACTGCTAAGTTTAAGGCACAACTTCTTGTAGGAGGTGTTGTTGTGTTGGCATGGTACTTTTTTTGCGCGCCGCCTACTGAACTAAGTATTCCTTTTTTTAAGAGTTCTGCCTCTATTACGTTGGGATATCTCTTACTACCGTGGGCATGTTTTATTATAATTGGCACTTCAAATGCGGTTAATCTTACTGATGGGCTTGATGGCTTAGCCACCGGACTTCTTATTAGTAATTTTGGTACTTTTGCACTTATTTGTTTCTGTGCAGGTATAGGCTCTATAGCAGCCTTTTTAGATATCCCAGTTACACAGTCTGCTGAACTTTCGGTTATAGGCGCTGCTGCTGTCGGGGCCTGTTTAGGCTTTTTATGGTACAATGCCTATCCTGCTCAAATGTTTATGGGAGATGTAGGCTCATTGGCTTTAGGAAGTGCGCTTGCACTGATGGCTCTTATGGCTCGTCAAGAGCTTTTACTTATATTCACTGGATGTATATTTGTTCTTGAAACAGTTTCTGTAATTGCTCAAGTAGCCTATTATAAGCGTACAAAAAAACGTCTTTTTAAAATGGCACCTCTTCATCATCATTTTGAACTTATAGGGTGGCATGAAACAAAAATTACAGCCCGTTTTGGTATTATAACGACAGTTGTTTGCGTAACGATAGCCTCGCTTTTTTGTGCCGGTGCCTTGATTGCTTCTCGGTACTGCTAGGTTGAGAAAAAGGGTTTTGTTATAAACGCTAGAGCTAGCTCGCTTAGGGTAAAAGCTTTCTTTATTACAAAGGTACCCGAATCATTTACACACAAGAGCGATAGTTTTACTTCTTTTGTTGTTTTCATACGTTTAGAAAATACTTTTTTTTACACTATAACTCTTCAAAAACGTCCAGTTCATTCGAAGGAAAGTTCTTTTTATAGAACATAAAGCTACCAAACATAAGAATCCCTATAAATGTCAGAAGAAGTGAGGTAGGGCCTTGTATACTAATTGTCCAGATAAAGGAACCGAAAAGAATGAAGCAACTTAGAAGGCCCATTATAGGCAACAATTTTGTAGAACCCTTTTTAAATGCTAAAAGTAGTAAGGCGCATGAGCTGAGCGTATATGCTATTGTTCCTCCTAGAGCACTTACTTGCTGTAAAGGAATCTGGTTTCCTTGCGTAATCAGAAGATATGTTATAGCAAGTACTGCTTCTGCCACAATGCATGCGATCGGCATACCATGGGCATTAAGCGTCATGAAAAGGTTTTTACCAAAGGTATGGTTATTGTGGGCGAGCGTGAAAAGATTCCAGCCATTACTATACATAATTCCATAAGCAGATCCTAATGAGGAAGAAGCAATAGCGAGATGCATGATTGTCTGCAGTGTGTTTTTTGTTGAACCAGAGCTGATTTTAGAAAGAAACGCGGGAAATGCTTCCAGATATCCTCCGGTAAGCGTTCCTAGCGAGGGACCTACAGCTGCGTAAAAAAGAAGCTGATATAAAAATGCACAGGTAAGAACAAAGCCGAAGGAGATGAAAATAGCTAGTGGTCCATTTCTTTTTGAATCGATAATATGCCTACTGAGTGAGCAACTTGCTTCAAATCCGCTAAATGCATAGAGGACAAGTGGAAGTGAGGAAGGAATCCCTAAAAAATGCGCAGTCCCCGACGAAAATGAGGAGCCTTGCGCAAGAAAGAGCCCCGTCAGAATCACAAAGAGAATTGGCACCATTTTAAGAAAAATAAATGAATACTGTATCGTTGTGCCCATTTTTAAATTAAGTGTATTTAAAAGAGCAAAGAGTACAATTACTATGCAGTCGAAAACAAGAAGAGGGATTACTTGTGTGCGTGGAAAAATCGCTTGTATAAAAGAAAGGCATACATGTACTCCCAATGCAAAAGAGCAAAGCTTAGCAGTAAAATAGCTCCAACTGCTTAAAAATCCTATAAAGGGGCTAATTGAGCGTCCAAAATCATAGAAGGTTCCTGACTCTTGATGATAGTGTAACAGCTGAGCAATCGTTAAAATAAGAGGGAAGAGGATAATACCAATAAGTAAATATACGAACGCCCCTAAGCTCCCTGCCTGTTTGGTAAGAACGGTGGTATTAATAAATATTCCTGAACCAAGCATAATGTTGATGTTGATAATAAGGGCCGAAAATAGTGAGAGTTTCTGAGTATGCTCCATTGTTTCTTTCTAAAGGTTATGCACTCTAATGGTCTATATTGTTGTGGATCCATTATAAAAGATATTCTTACGGTAAGTCTATTTTTTTATGGGCAAAGTAAAATCTGTCCTTTCGTGGTACTTAAAAACTCGTATATTCAAGATTTTACGCAAGGCACTAAAGAACAGACATTTAGAGTATTGAGTGTGAGCTCAGCGTTGGTGGTATCTTATTGTTTTGAAGGGATGTGGTAGAGGTACTTATGCGTTAATCGTACTCTGTAAAAAGCCTTTTTTCTCCTGTAGGCCACTTTTATACGTTCTTGAGCACAAAGGTGAAATACAGAGCAAGAGAGCCTGCAACCGCTGCATTCAGGCTTTCTGTTTTGCCAGGCATAGGAAGCGTAATTACACTGTCGCACTGTTTAAGCCACAAAGAAGGTATCCCATGAGCCTCATTTCCGACAACCAGAAGGGCATGAGAAGGATCGATGAGCGTAGGCGAAGTTCCTCCTTCAACGACAAGTGCGTAGAGCTGTAGATCTTTTTTTACCGTTATAAGCGTTTCCCAATCCCATTGGAAGATTTGTAATGTGGCGCATGTTCCCGCACTCGCTTGAATGACCTTAGGGGACCAGGGATCGGTACCTTCAATGACCACTACTGAACGGACCCCACACGCGGCAGCTGTCCGAATTAAGGTGCCCATATTACCCGGATCTGCTATCTGTGCAAGAACAAGGCCTGATGAAAGCTCCTCGTGAGGAGGGCTTTTTGGTATCCTAAAGACCCCTAAAAGGCCGCTGGGACTTACCGAACTACTCATCTTTTGCATTACCTGGTCACTTACCAGAGTGATAAATTGAGGGGATACGAGCGCATGTGCTTGGTTTGTCTGTTCTTCAGTGCAGTACAAAGCTTCAAGGATAAGTCCTCCTTCAAGAACGCTGGTAAGCGTTCGAACTCCTTCAACGATACAGAGTTTTCTAGCTTTTCGTTCTTTAGAGTCATGTAAGCGGACAACGCTTTTTACTGTTGCATGTGCTGTTGAATGAAGTATGAGCATATTATATTTTCCCTTCAAGTATCGCTTGACGATACTCTTTCATGAGTTCAATCATAAAGGAAAGGTTGTGTATGGTGGCAAGTACAAATCCTGTTATCTCTTTTGCTTTAAAAAGATGGTGTACATATGAAGCAGTATAATGTCGGCACGTAGGACATAAACAGTGTGGATCTAAAGGTTCATGAAGATTTTTATAAGCTGTTTGAAGGATCTTAACTGAACCTTTTTTTGTAAAGAGAAGTCCATGACGAGCACAGCGCGTTGGATGGGAGCTGTCAAACGTGTCAATACCCAAGCTAACACCTGCTTTGATCGAGTCGAGATCTCCTATTCCTAAAAGGTGGTTTGGTACATGTGGGGGAAGAAGTGGCATTGTGGCGGTGAGCATTTCGATCATCTCATCCCGATTTTTGCCAAGGCTTCCTCCAATTGCAAAACCATCAAAGGGAAGATTAGAAAGGACTTTACAACTTAATGCGCGCAACTTTTTATCAATGCCCCCATGAACTACGGCATACAGGGCCTGGTTTTGCTGATTTTTTTGATGCTCGCGCAATGAACGTTCTTCCCATCGGTGTGTTCGTTCTAATGATTTTTTGAGTAGTCCCGGGTCAATATGGTAAGGCGGAAGTTCATCAAAAGGTATAATAATATCTGCACCGAGTTTTTTTTGGGCCTGGATCGAAGTTTCGGGAGTGAGCATGAGGGGACTTCCATCACGATAGGATCTAAAAAGAACGCCTTCTTCGCTTATTTTTATTACCGATTCCGTATGTCGTTTCATACCCTTGCTTTTAAGTTCTTCCTTAACAGTACCATAAGCAAGACTAAAGACCTGAAATCCACCTGAGTCAGTTATAATAGGATAAGGCCTATTCATAAATGTATGAAGACCTCCTGCTTGGGCAATAACATCTGCTCCGGGGTGAACCATAAGATGATACGTATTACAAAACATAAGCTGAAGTCCTAAGGAATTAACCATAGTATTATCAAGGCCTTTGAGTGTAGCATTCGTTCCTACGGCTACAAAGTTTGGGGTATCTATTATTCCGTGAGGGGTATAAATTCTGCCTACGCGGGCCCGTGAAATTTTTGAAGTATGTATAAGTTCGAATTTAAATTGATTCATGATGGTTTAGTAGAGCGGCTAAAGGTGTTTGCTATTTTGATAAAAGGTACAGCTATAAGTATTACTAGTAGTTTAATACTATAGCTGGTAATAATGATGTCAAATAGTGTGTTCATTTTCGTAAAGCTTTCATTGATGCCATAGAGTCCTACAAAGGTAAAGAGAATAGTATCTATAAACTGAGTAAAGGTAAGGGTGAGGTAGTTTCTAAGTATAAAAAACCGTTTGTGAAAGAGTTTGTTGAGAAAACTGTAAAGTATGAGATCCAGATATTGTACAGACACAGAAACAAAAAGAGATGCTGCAACAAGACGCGGCATAGGGGTTAAAAGCGCGGTAAAATGTGCCGAGGCCGTATCGGTTACTGCCGGGATGTAGCTGAGGGTAAGAAACGATATACAGGTATAAAAGAGAGCTCCTAAGAAACTTAAAAATATGGCTTGTTGTGCTATCTCTTTTGTATAGTATTCTCGAAGAAGATTAAGAGAGAGCATTATTCCTATAGTAAGTCCATCTGATGCTGTTGCTGTAAGGCCTAAAAGCGTAATGTGCTTTGTTACAAAGAGATTGGTAAGTATTGCTTGAATGCAAATAAGGCTTATAAGAGCCTCTTTTCCTAGTCTAAGCGCTATAATACTAGCTGTTGCAACGGTAAAAATGTAACAGAGAAATAACAACTCATTCATAAGGTTCTTTGCTCATACGCTTTGAGGTACTTTGAAAAAAGGAATTTTTCTTAGAGAGTACACGATAGACGTTATAGTTTCTTTAATGCACAAAGTATAGCATTCTTTAATCGAATCGTATATCATTCACGATGTCTATAAAGGGCATTTCAACTCAGTAGTGTCAGAGTTCTCTCATCCAAAAAACTCGGTTTTTTGCGAGGAGCGTAGAGTGTATAAAAGTAGAGACGATGCTACGCGTAGGGACAGAAGTAGTAAACTTTGAGATTTTTTCAAAATAACACATAAGAAGATTCATACACAGCTTTTCTCTTTTTGGTTTTTCTTTACGCTATATGATTTGTTTAGAACGCTATCAGGTTCAGCACAGGATAAAATTTTAAAAATAGTAATGTAGTAGAGCTTGCATTAAGAATTACTGTCACTCCTTTAAAGAGTAATGTATATGAAGAACCTCCTCGTTGCTTTATTCACTACGCGATTCAAATACTATTGAAGGTGTAAACAAAGTTTTTATCTACAGATATATGAGGTGTTTAGTGAACATAACACACTCTTCTTCATGAGAGCTTATCTTAAGTTTGATCCAATAAGCACTCATGAAAAATTGGAGTATTTCTAGAACCAAGTAAGATTTATCGAAAGGCCTGCTTCAAGAAACATACGAACGTCTGGATGAATTCCCATAAAAATTCTGTAATCCTCTGTATCATGTGGTATAGTGAAAGGTGTGCCTGCAATTTTTGCTTCGTATGCCTTTAAAATAAGTAATGCTTGAGGTAGTGTTACCTGTTTCTTTAGCCATTCTAAAGGGAAAGAAGAAAAGCTCCACACTGTAATTCCAAATTTTCGTGGTTCATATTTTCTAATGGTGTAAAGATCTTCTGTGTGGGGGTCGAAAGTAACGTAATTGTATACGTAATTGTCATGAAATGTTATGAGTTCCGTTCCATTTTCTGCATTCCAAAGTTTTACTTTATTATCCCAAGCAGCCGTAGCAATTAGTTTCCCATTCCGGCTAAACGCAGCATCATTTACCGATTCTGTGTGCCCCTGGAGTGTTAAAAGCTCATCGCCTGAGTTCGTATCCCATACTTTAGCAGTATGATCGCCAGAGGCAGTAACGATTCTTTTTCCATCAGGGCTAAAAGCAACTGAATCGACCAGTTGGGTGTGACCTCCCAGTGTTTTAAGCTCTTCACCCGTTTGGTTATCCCATATTTTTGCTGTTAAATCTTGAGATCCTGTAGCAATTTTTTTATCATCAGGACTAAAGGCAAGAGCATAGATGTGGTTTGTATGACCTCTAAGAATAACAGGTTCTGCCTTAGTATTTAGATCCTGTATTTCTACCGTATCTCCTTCGACTACTGCAATTTTTTCACCATTAGAGCTGAATGCAAGTGGACCAGACTGTTTGTTTTGTATCTGAACGGTGGCAATTTTTTGTCCAGATTGAACATCCCATATAAGTATCTTCTTGGTATTCCAGCCAGTAGCTAGTTTTTTCCCATCAGGGCTAAAAGCAGCTGTATGGATGGTGTTTGGGAAGTTGCTAACCGTATGTATTTTTTTTCCAGTTTTAAATTCGTTTCCGGTTTTAAATTCGACGAGTTCAATTGTAGTGTCCTTAAATCCTCTGGTTGCTGAAAGAGTTCTGTCGGGGTTGATCGCTAAGGGCATCTCATCTGTTTTAAAAAATTTTACCGAGCCTCGGTTTTTTTCTAGATACGGTAGTACTTCAGCTAGAGTGCTGACTGCTACTGTATGCTGTACATCTGTTGGTAATTCTTTCAGTCGTGGTTCAGAGGCAAGTAAGGTAAATACTGAAGATACCACGCTTAGTGAAATAAAGAGGTAATGTAAAAGGCTATTGTTAGTAGACATACTAGTTCCTTGTTTTTAGTGATTAAATAAATAATTTAAATTAATTATAATTTCAAATTGTAATTATAATTATACAGTAAGGATCTCTTAAAAGTCAATGATTTTCGAGCTGGGTTTTTTACATTAAGGGAAAGCAGCATGAAGAAAATTACTCTGCTTTACCGGTAGTCTGTTCTATAGAGGGTCTACCATTTATACTAAACGTTGCTCGTAGATAATCGTTATCAATAAGATGAATAATACGATTAGCGATCTGATCGGTTTTACCTTTGTCAAATAGGTAGCCATTAATGCCATCTTGAATAAGTTCAGGAATTCCGCCATGACGGGTACTTATAACAAGAAGCTCGCTTGACATCGCTTCTTTAATAACATTAGGAATAGCATCTTGATCGAAATTTCGTGTTGTTTTGCTCGCAAGAACAAAAATATCTGATTACTAGAACAGGTAACTACTTTTGTTGCATCAGGGCTGAAAGCAAGGGCGAAAATCGGTCCAAAAATTCCTTTAATTGATAAATGTTCCTTGCTCGTCTGTGTGCTCCATATCTTTGCAGTGTCATCTTCAGAATTGGTGATTATTTTTTTCCTTTCAAAGCTAAAAGAGGGTGAAACAATCTCTTCCTCATGGCCTTTAAGTGTCTGTACTGTTTTTCCACTTTCAATTTCAATAAGAAGAGCAACTGATCCGTCATCTTTATCTTTTTGCACAAGCATCTTTTTATCACGGCTCATGACCAGGTTTTTCCCTGCTATTTCGAAGGTCTTGAAAGCCATTTTTCTATTTTTTTCAAGATAGGATAACAGTTCCTCAAGAGGCTTTAAAGCTATATCAGACTGGGTATCCTTCCTAAGTACAATGGAATAAGCTCTCAAGAACTATCGAAGTATTGGTAAAATTACAGAGTAAGATTTATCGAGAGTCCTGCTTCAAGAAACATACGAACGTCTGGATGAATTCCCATAAAAATTCTGTAATCCTCTGTGCCATGTTTTATAGTGGAAGGTATGCCAGCCTTTTTTGCTTCGTATGCATTTAAAATAAGTAATGCTTGAGGCACTGTTACCTGATCCTTTAGCCATTCTAGAGGGAAAGAAGAAAAGCTCCAGAGAGATATTCCAAATTTTCCTGGTTCATATCCTTTAATGGTGTAAAGGTCTTCTTTGTTGGGGTCGAAAGCAATGGAGACAGGTACAGAATCTGCATGAAATGTTATGAGTAGGGTTCCCTTTTCTGAATTCCAAAGTTTTACTTTTTTATCACTGGCAGCTGTAGCAATAAATTTTCCATTAGGACTAAAAGCAGCATCAAATAAAGTTCCTTCATGTCCTTGGAGTGTTAAAAGTTCCTCGCCTGAGTTCGTATTCCATATTTTAGCGGTTTTATCGCCCGAGGCAGTAACGATCTTTTTTCCATCGGGGCTATAAGCCATTGAGTTTACAAGTTGAGTATGTCCGTTAAGAGTTTTAAGCTCTTCACCGGTTTGGCAGTCCCATACTCGGGCTGTTGTATCTTGAGATACTGTAACGATTTTTTTATCATCAGGGCTAAAGGCAAGCTTTAAGACGTAGTCTGTATGGCCTCTCAGTATAACGGGTTCTGTCTTGGTATGTAGATCGTACAGTTCTACAGTATCTCCATTTGCTACAGCAATTTTTTCACCATGAGAGCTAAATACAAAGGGTCCTGTCTGGTTGTTGTGCAACTGAATGGTGGCAATTTTTTGTCCAGATTGTACATCCCATATAAGTATTTGCCAGGTATCCGAGGCGGTAGCTAGTTTTTTTCCGTCAGCGCTAAAAGCAGCTAAAGAAACGGTTTGGGTGGGTACCTTGAGCGTATGTATTTTTTTTCCAGTTTTAAACTCAATGAGTTCAATTATAGTCTCATCATCAGCTGCCTCTACAGACAAAGTTCTATCCGGGTTTATCGCTAAGGGCTTATTTTTTGTTTTAAAAAACCTTACGGGGCCTCGGTTTTTTTCTAGATACGGCATTACTTCCCCTAGAGTACACAGAGCAATCACATGTTGTGCATCTGTTGGTAATTCTTTCAGTCGTGGTTCAGAGGCACGTAAGGTAAATACTGAAGATACCACGCTTAGTGAAATAAAGAGGTAATGTAAAAGGTTATTGTTAGTAGACATACTCGTTCCTTGTTGTTTAGTGAGTAAATAAATAATTAATATTAATTATATTTACAAATTGTAATTATAATTATACAGTAAGGTTCTCTTTAAAATCAAGGATTTTTGAGCTAGGTTTTTTACATTAAAAGAGGTATAGCAATTTACCTATGAATAAAGATGGTGCGAAAAGCATGCTCTGCTGCCTCATAGAGATTTCGCTTGCAGCTGG
>JACDFK010000006.1 GCA_013815795.1 Candidatus Babelota bacterium
ACAAACTGGTATCAAGCGAAAAACGTGAACCTAAGCTCTTACTTATAAGCTTAAGCGCTGAACGGACTTCTGCTGTGGTCAAAGCATAGTAAAGTGTCTTGATAGTAATGAGAAACGTAGTATGCTGATCTTTTGGCAATTTCTGTAGACTGCTATGTATAAGATCGAGGACATACTGTTGGAAAGCGCTACGGGGGAAAATCCTCTGTATCAGTTTATTGAAAAATAGAGATTCGTTGTGATATACAGCAAAAATATCGGTTACTCCTTTGTTTTTTAGTGCTGTAAAGCGAGCTTTCCAAAACGATTCTTCTTCAGTCTCTAGGGAACAAAGACCTAAAAAATTAAGTGTGCCATTAGTGTCGGTGCCAGAACATACATATCCCTTTTTTAACATACCTGTTCCATTCTTTAGTAAAGGATAGGTTACTTCATCAAAAGAGACTGAGAGATACATTACATCGCAGGAGTTTTGATGCCACTGCGCAATAAAAGTATGTAGGTGACTAATAAAAGCAGCGTTTGGCTTGAAAGGTGAGTGTTTATAGAGTTCATTGATTAATAAGGCTATATCTTTCCGTTGTAAGCCTTCTTCAAACAGCCGTATAAGAGGAAGATCTCTTTCAGATATAGTTTTTGTAAATGATCTGATGAGTTGTGGTTTAAAGGTACCGTTTCTGTCTCGGGGAACTTTTATAGTGACTTTTCCATGGGAAGTTTGCACTCTTTTTAAAAAAAATCCATTTCTATTGTTTCCAGAATTTCTTCCTGTGTAAGCATGTTTTTCATAACCAAGATGTTCTTGTAACTCCCCCTTCAGGAGCTCCTCTATACATTCCTTGATCATTATTTTAAGAAATTTTTTCACGCTACGTGATGCTATGAGTAGATTTGTATCCTGTTCAAGCAGTGTCGTGCATGGTCTTGTCATAGAGGGCTTTCGGTAAAAGGGTAAATAATATGTGGTAGCAAGTATAGCTTCTTTATAAGAACTATTGGAGTTTTTTTAGGAAAAATATTTAAACTTATGGTGTATATTGAATGGATCACTCGTCTGGCTGAGTAATAATATTCATTAAAAAAAATTGTGTATACTAATTTTGTTTTATTTGAGAATTATATACAAAGCGCTACCAAAGATTATTATTAAAAATGTATTTTATTTCTTGTTCTAGTGTCTGACTTGTATGCTAAGAAAGCTAGATCCTTTGGATCCCTAGGAGAATATCGATAGTTAAGAGCACGGAAACAATAAAAGAGACAGAAGAGAAGGAACAGGCCATGAGGCATATACGTATAGCAATTATTGGAACAGGTGCAGTAGGATCGACCATTGCGTATACTCTTGTGCTGAAAAATAGTGCGACTGAGATTGTTTTAATAGACACAGATACGGAGCGCTGTCAGGGCGAAGTGATGGACCTTGTTGATGTTATGGGGTTTTCGCGTACTACGAAAATTTATCAAGGAACGTATGCTGACGCAAAAAAAGCAGATATTATCATTATTTCAGCAGGAAAGCCACAAAAAATCGGTGAGTCACGATCGGCTCTTCTAGAAGCAAATAAAGCAATAATGAAAAGTATACTAAGCGAACTGCGAGGGCTTAACGTTGAAGCTCTACTTATGGTAGTAACGAATCCCCTTGATAGTCTTACCTACTATGTTCAGCAGTGGTGTGAGCTTCCCCGTGCCCAGGTATTTGGCACGGGAACTTTTTTAGATTCGCAACGATTAAAGCACCTTATTAGTAGTTTTGCAGGTGTAGCTGTGCAGTCGGTAGAGGCTTTTGTTCTCGGAGAACATGGGGATTCACAAATAGTTGCGTGGTCAGCTACTCGTATTGCGGGAGGTCCTGTTGAAAATCATGGTATTACAGTGGAAATGAAGCAGGAGCTTGCACGGGTGGTAAAAGCGGAAGCATACGAAATTATTAAAACGAAAGGCGCTACCTTTTATGGAATAGCAGCCTGTGTGGCTCAACTATGCGATATGATTATATATGACAGTAAGCAGGTTGTTCCTGTTTCATGGTACCATGAGCGCTATAACGTGTGTATGAGTCTGCCGGTAATAGTGGGAAAATCGGGTGTCGAAAAAGTTCTACCCTATTCATTGAGTGATGAAGAGGTTCAGGGGCTTGAACTGTCGGCAGCTCTTTTAAGAAAGCGACTTTTGTAAGATTAGAGCAGAGATTTCGCTTCAACCTGTCTGCTTGTATAAGAGAGATATTTTTATGCAACTCGATGGAGGAGCGCTTATTTATTCTCAAGAGGTTGTTTCTTTTGTTATAATCAGTATTCTTCATTCTCATTAAGAAAGTACTCTGGTATATAAGGCATCAGTTCTTGCCCGGTAAAGGTATTAATGAGTCGAGCTTCTTGGCCAATCGATTCAATAGATAGTGTTGTGTTATCTTTACTAAAGAGTATGGTACTTACGGGGCTTACGCCCTCTATTTTTAAAGGAGGGCATGCAAGAGATAGGTCAAAAAGAAGAACACTTCTATCAACTGATCTGATAAGTATCTTTCTGTTATCAGGGCTAAATAGTATATCTTCGACTTTAGCGGGAGAGTATATGTTCAAAAGTTGTTGTCCTTTCAAGATATGAAAAAGGAGAACTTGCCTTTGTGTCGTTCCTATAACGATCATTTCATTATCAAAGCTAAATTTTACACATTTAAGGGAAGCAAGAGAAGATAGATGCAGAAGAAGCTTCTGTCGTGGTATAGAAAACAGAAAAGCGATTCCCTCAATAGATTCAATAAGCACCATTTTTTTATCGTTGCTAAATATGCTGCTCTTAATTTTAGCACCTGTGTATACCTTAAGTAGTGGCTCTTGGGTGAAAATATGAAACAGATGCGCTGTTCCATCAATGCATCCTAGAACTATTATAGTCTTATCAAAACTGTACCGCGCTCGATTAAGGGCAGAAGATAGGTGTACTTGTAAATGTTGTTGTCCTGTAGTAGTACTAAAGAGGTGAGCTGTTCCGCTTGCAGATCCTACAATTACAAGATCATCAGGACCAAAGAGGATACAACTGATTATGCAGGTATGGGCTAATTTTAAATACTCTTTTCCCGTAGTGATATCGATCAGCTGAAAGGTTTTGTCGACCGATTGAATAAGCACCATCTTGTAATCATTACTACATTTTACCGAATCGATTTGAGTTTCAACAGTTACTTTCAAAAGATGTTCTTGGGTAATACTATCAACTATACAAAGAACTTTACGATTAAGGCTTAGTTGAAGTAAGGGCTTATGTGGAATATCATAGAAATTGATTGTTTCCATACAATGCGTGTGAAATGCTCCTAATAAAACGGCTACTTTTATAGTGAAATAGACCAAAGCCTTGATAAAGATTTGCATAGATTCTTTCGGTAACAGTTGTTTTTACTCTCTTTAACATTGTTTATATACATTTCTTTAAAGAGTATCATAGAGATTTATATAAAAGAGTTGAAGTTGGCGCGTTTTAATATGCGGCGTCGGCTGCCATTCCTTTGGTTATCTGTTAGGGTGCTATGCACTCAACTTTTATAGGGCTGCGGGGGGGCGGTGGGTCTTTTATCCTTAAGGTAAGCTCTAGTACAGGTAATGGTAACTTGTCAAACAGGAACTCTAGAATCACTAACCGTCTAACACTCGATGAACGGTGGTTTCTTTGCTCAGAAGTAAGACAAACTGTTACCTCATTAAACTGAGGAGTAAAAGGTAAAAACTCTCTTAATCTAATTTTTAAATACTCGTAAAAGGCATTAAAGTGGGAAATGTCTGGTGGTGTATAAGTCAATTTCGAAAGTGGGCGGCTTTAAATAGTTACATGTTCTTTTTTTATATGTACGATAAAGCTATTTTTAGTCGAGGCACACTACAAGGGAAAAAGGGTCTTTTAGCAGACTTTTCTTTTGCAAACCAGATGTTTTGCTACTTGTTTATTTCTGTAAGGGGAGAGTAATGCTTGATAAATGTTTTTTCTTCTTGAGGGCCGGTACTGCCGGAAGTGTATGATTACACAGAGAGCTTGAGTTTGAGAAGCGAATCTCTAGGAGTGTAAGCTTGTACAAGTTCTTTCTCTCGGTTGAAGCACTTGTATCGTGGTAGTTAGTCCATTAAAATCGTTTGGTAACAATTATGTATTGCCTGTGCACTCGATGTATTGCTTTATTACGCTGGCCCTCCTGTTTCCTTTATAGAGAGTGAACCATGCACACGTGTGGCATAAGAAAGGATGTTTTCAAGGTACCAGTAGAAAATACTGGTACCTTGAAAACAGGCAGAGGGTTTAAGAAATACTTATAAGTAAGAAATTAAGCAGGCTCCTTTCTAGTAAGGGAGGTTTTGATATGATGCGGGAATCTATTGAGTGCATCGTTATAGTATCGTTGCATTTGACTATAGGCGCTGCAGTTATGATTAGTATGAGAGCTTTTATAATGAGCAATAAGAGCTTGAGCAGTAGTCAACTGTAAAAGCTGTTTACGTGCAGGTTCTTGTGTGTAATCTATTTCGCAATAGTTAATCAACTTTATAAAATCCCTATTAGTTTTTGTGGAGCAGACTACAAGAGGATCGATTTTTTTTAAAGAAAGGTTATATCCGGTTATCTCTTTTACGATTCCTCGTGAATAGTTTACAAAAGATGATTCTTTCTTCTGTTTCCATTTTTTATTAAGAGCCGCATGATACGGTTCTTGAAGCGCTTTTATACCATAGGAAATACCTTCTTGTAATGAGTAAAGATACTGTTCTTTTGTAAGGCTTATTTTTTCTAAAAGATGTATGAGGGTCGCAATAAAGCGCGAATCAGTATTCGCAGAACGAGTGGGGTCGTACTGAAGCAATGCTCCCTTTTTGGAAAAGCAAGAATGATTTATGCGAGCTACACAAGAATGAAATGCTTTTCCGGCACTTCCTAGAAGGGTTATATGATTTATAAGAAAAAGGGCTTGCATGCGGTCGCAGGGAGTGGAAAGAGGAGAATATAAAATATAGAGAAGTTTAAGCGCTTTTTCTACTGCTAGAATATGCGCGGAATGGATAAGAGGTATGCTCTGAATCTTTTCGTCTTCTTGTGTATCGTTTTTTTCACGAGATATAATTCCACGACGGGTTGTTGCCCATGCTCCTACAATGCTGTGTAAAAGCGAACTATAGGGAATAGTTATTCCGGGAGATAGCAGATGTCTAGCTCCTAGTGCAACTGCTTTTGAGCTAAGTGAAGTGGAGGTGAAGAGGGAAAGGAGTGATTTTCCGCTAGAATGTTTTTTAATCAAGCCCATAACTTTTTGCGCTGTACGTAGTTTTCTTGAGAGGGGAGTGCCTTCTTGAGAAGAAGGTGCTGGGACATCATGAGAAAAGAATGTTTCATGCAAAGATGCTTGAACGATAGTAGATTGTTTAACTGCCTGAGAAAAGGACTGGCGAAGAGCAGTAATTTTCTCGGTGCTTAAGGGTCGATCTTTTTCAGTCTTAATCTGTTGAATAAGCTCATGAAATGAGTCTCGGTTTCCTTGAAGCATAAGATTTACCACGTTTACCAGGCAGGTTTCTAATTCAGGTGCTGGAAGATCGATACTCGTCGTTAAGTCCTGAGCAACGTGTTGTAATGAACAGGAAACTACTGCAGCTACCGTAGGTGTTTGCTGTAAAATCTCTTTACCGGCGAGCGGTGTATAAAACGAAATAAGAGGGGCTATTAGGTAGCTGCTATAAGTGGTTTTTTTTAATAGGTTTATAACTGTTTTTGCCATAAATTTTATATTCTTCCGGAACTATAATGTGGTGGTATGTATATCTATTAGTTTTTTGTTACAAGTGGTGGTTGTTCGATGGTGGTCTGTTGTTCTTCTATATGTGAAAGCACAGCATTTTTTAGGTAGGATACTCTTTGGATCCGAAGGGAAATTTCTTTAAGAACATTCCCCTCGTAAATAAAGAAATTTCTTAAAGGTACTGTTCGTATAAAACTAACAAAATTTTTATATCTTTTGAGAATAGTTAGTTCACTCATTGTTTCCTTGATAAACTGTTTTAGTAGAGTGTCTGTAGGAGCTGAATAGTAGTTCTGTTCGGTAGAGCTCTTGAGAGAGGCAATAATATCGCGGGTAAGATGCGTGGTAGGTATTCGATAGAGTTCTTCGAGGGTAAGATGGTTTTTCCAGCGAGACCAGGTTCCTTCTTGATGAAGAAATGACTTTAAATAAAGAAGATAAAGGTTTATTCCTCCAAAACAGCCGATAAAGCAGTAACAGAGAAATTCCTTTTTATGACTTTGTATCCAATGATATCCTCGGTGTGTGTATCGAGATATATAAGAATAAAAATCGGAAGCATCTGTTAACGGAATTCGAGAGTGTTCTTGAGAAACTTCAACTTCATTGCGCAGTGATTGATTATTTACATTAATCGAAACGATGAGGGGTTGATGCGGAGCTTTATCATGTTCTTGTCTAAGAGAGTGAATGAGTTCAGGTATATTAAGTGTTTTAATTCCCTCAAAAGCCCTTTGAGCTTGTGTCTCTTCTGGCTTTTTGGCAGATTCATTGGGTACTGTCGTGAAAGGATTATGATTTTCTCTGAGGTATTGAATAAGTCCGGGGTGTTTTTTTAGTGTTTCGACAGCTTTTTTTCTTTTTGCTTCGATATCTGGTTCCGGGTCCTCTTTTGATGGATCTTCGGGGGTGGTTTGAAAAAGCATCCCACTGATCAGTCTACTCGGGCTGAACCAGGAGCTATACAATGAACTATGAAGCATCAGACAGGAAGAGATAAGAAAAATAACAGAGATTCGTCTACTCATTCTAAAACCTTTCGTGTGAAACGTTGAAAAAAATTAATTCGTCCTTTACCGTAAAAGATTTTTTAAACTATTACAATAGATGTATAATGATTTTTTTTAGTTATTTTTGTGTTAATAAGTATTTTGCTCGAGAATGCAACCCATTGGAAAAACAGTTTTTAAGTGGGTATTTCGTGTTTTAAAACGTGTTATAAAAAATGTGGTTGTGAGAGGTGATTTTGTTGTGGAATTTCCCAGAAATAGTTCATCAAAAGTTAGTTTTTCAAAAGCTCTGTATGTTTTTTCAACAATATATTTTTTAGTGGAAGTAGACTGGCATTCTTACCTGAAATTTAGAACTGGACTGTTTTAGAGAGGAAAAAAAGTTATGAAAGGCATAGTCGTACCTATTTTAAAAAATAAGTAGCGCGGGCTTGAAAAGCCGAATTACATACAAAGCATGAGAGAGTTTTTCTTATGAAGTATGGTAATCTGGGCTGTTCATTATGAGAAATCTCGTATGTTTCTCTTGTGCGAATATGGTATACTTAAGAGGCTCAAGAAGAGAAGAATGATAGAAATTAAAATAGAATTTTTATGATATTTTTTATATAAAAAGTACGCTGTCGATGCAATATAAGGTTTTAAGTGAAAAGTGGGAATATGGCTGTGTTATTAAAAGATCTTGTTCCCTTAGTTATGAGCGCCAAAGATGATTGGCGTGCTTCGTTACTGAAAAATTGGAATGAGATTGTAGGATCACTTAAGACACGTATTCGTCTTGAAAAAGTTACGGGCGATATGATTATTATTGGGGTGTATGAATCACATTGGATGCAAGAATTGTACCTTCTTTCCTCTGTTCTTATAGACTCGGTAAACGATTTTTTAGGAAAGCCTTATATTAAACAGATACGGTTTAAGCTTGTTGAAGAAAGAACATCTCCTCGTTTTAATACCTATGAGAAAAAAAAGTTTGTACAGCGTGAAATCACGCTAACTAATGAGCAAAAAAAGGCGCTTGAAAAAATTACTGATTTTCAGTTAAAAAACGCTCTTATTGAGTTTTGGGGAAAATGTCAGATTCCCTATCCTAAAAAAGGAGGATAGAAGATCATCATGAATAAAAAAGTTATCTGTGGTGTGGCTGGCCGTTCGGGAGGACATATTATTCCTTGTATGACCTTTCTTAAGAATGCTATTGCAGCCGATCCTGAATATTCAGTTCTTTTTTTCTCAACAGATACTCAGCTTGACCGGTCAATTTTAGCGCTTTATCCCGCTAATTTTAAGTATATACCTTTATCGTTAGACTCTTTTCCCGGAAAAAAAATAGTACGCTATCCTTCTTTTCTTGTACAATGTATTCGCTCCTTTATTACAAGCTTTCGTGTGTTACGAAAAATGAAGGCTGAGAAAGTTGTAAGTATGGGAGGTTATGTCTCTTTACCCGTATGTGCTGCTGCGGTAGTTTTACGTATACCTATTGAAGGATTTGAGTTAAACGCTGTGCCTGGTAAAGCACTTTTGTGGTTAGCACCGTATGTTCGTACGATGCATGTGTGCTTTGGTGAAGCATCCTCTTTTTTTAAGAACTCTCTCTGTCAGATAACAGCGTATCCCTTACGGTTTTCTTACGAAGACCGTCTTGCTCGCGATAAAGGGCTGAGTAAGTACGGACTCGATCCCGCAAAAAAAACGCTTTTAGTAGTCGGAGGATCACAAGGATCTCGGTCTATTAATGAACTGATAAAAGATTTCTTTAAAAAAAATACTCATAGAGCTTTAGACATACAAATTATTCATCAGGCGGGCGCGAATAATGTTACAGACTTGGAACTGTTTTATAAAAGCCAAGGTTGTACAGCTCGAGTATTTGAGTATGAACATACCTTGCAGTTTGCTTACGCTGCAGCTGATTTTGTTATCGCACGCGCCGGGGCAGGAACTCTTTTTGAACTAGAATTTTTTGAAAAAAAAACTATGCTCATTCCTCTTGAGATAAAGAGTACTCTTCATCAGCGTGAAAACGCTCAAGCCTTTGTTTTAAAAAATCCTTCTTTGTTTACTATGATGCGTCATAGTGAAATTAGTAAAGATCCTGAAAAATTCGCTAATTCACTACTAGCCGGTCTTGGTTTGTAGGCGACTTTTTGAGGAAAGCACTATACTTTGCGCTGAGGGTAAAAACAGAGGTTTATATTCCTTATGTTCGATTAAAGCGAATGAAAAGAGAGCTTTGTAGTGAAAGCCCCTGTCTTCTTTTGAGATAAAGCACTTATTTAACAGAAATTTTTTTAAGGTAGAAGTCTTGCGACGACAAGTATATGTAGTAAAAGGTGGAAAAAAATGAGCTTGAGCTACTGCTTTTGCGATGCTAGAACTACTAGTAGAATAGCACAATGATAAATTCAATAAAACTATAAAAGAGGATGAGACTTTATAATCTCATCCTCTTTTATAAAGAGTTACGCCGGTTGAACTATTTTTTCAGAATCTTCTTTTTGAGAATCTTCTTGTCTAGTTTTTTGGTCTTTCTGTTTAAGAGACCATTCATGGTATTTTTTGAGAGCTATAACTGTCAAGGTTGCGGTAAGCAATCCTCCTATGACAGAGGTACTCGTAAGGCAAGATTTTAAAGTTGTAGAAGTTTTGAATTGGCTATCTGTAATGTCGCCACTTTTTTCATTTTCAAAAGAATTCTCTACCGGAACTACTATCTTTATTTCTTTAATTTCAATTTTTTGAATATCGTTGACTAGTTCATCTTTTTGAGCATTTAAGTCAACTATTTCCCTGTCGAGGTTCTGATCGGGAACTATAAAGGGGATTGCTATCGGATCTACTTGACCCTCAGGTCGAACTACGTCTCCCCCAACTGCATTCTGGGCAACATTCAGGGGTTGTAGTACAGGATTGTCATCATTATCATTAAGATTATCTTTTAATGCGGGTATTAAGGGAATCATCTGGTTAATATCTTCTACATGAACGTTCTGTTGAACTACAATAGCGGGTACATCGATAGCTATTAGTATTTCCTGGTTAGGTTCATTATTTTGAGTAGCTGATAGATTTAAGATCCAAGGACAATTTGCTATACATGTTAGTAGTAAAAATTCAAACAGTCGCGCATCAAGGTAATAGGCTGCGTAGAGTGCGAGTGCTAAAAATGCAAAAGTTGTGGTAGAGCGGTCCGGTAATTGGATTGAGTTACTTATGCGTGAAATACGCGTTCGTATGTTGGCTTTTCTACCCGAACTGTAATGATATGCTAAAATATCTTCAGTCTCTTTTATTTTTTGCTCGTCGCTTCTTTTGTCATGTACGAGTTTCCCTTTTGGAATAATGAGATCCTTTTTTTTGGGGCTACTTTTAGGAGAGTGCGGTTGAAAAACTGCTTTACAGTTCGTATGTATGTTTTTCAATATGTCTTTGAAAAACTCTTTGAGCCCTGGATGAGGTGATTGTGCTACCCAAGACATGCACTCTTGTAAAGTTTGTATTTCCACCCCAGTTTTAAGAAACATTTTGGTAATCCATCTAATATTATTTATATGATGACGACCCTTTAGATCGTTTTGAAAATAGATGGCCCCTTGTATTGACTGCTCTAACAACTGTTTTAAAAAATGTTGGTCTGAAGCATCAATAAGTTCAGTATCTTGGTAAAAAAGTTTTCCGTGATAAGCAAGTTCGAGTAATACTTCGTTTTGCGATAAATAGTGAGAGTTGGTGTAGAGGTCCGCCCTACTGATTAGCACACTATGTAGAGGATTTTGATCTGCTTCTTTGATTAACTCCATTGAACTCACAGAGAGCGCCGGTAAGAGCGCTAGTAGTAATACTGTCTTTTTTATCATAGTTTCTTCTCCAGAGGAAGGTATAATGGTGTTAGTGTAAGCCGAAACTTTTAGGAGGCTTTTTCACTTTTATATTTTTTTTATAGCATTATTTACTGTATAGAGTACTAAAAAATAGAATGTTTGTCTAAAACTCTATAAAAAATAGTTGCCTATATCTAAAGGCAAAAAGAGTAATATTGATTATTAAAAATTATTATGCTGAGCGTAGTGCACCGTACACGATGCTTTGTTATGAGATACATGGTTTTCTAGGAGCTTCTGAGGATTTTTTATTCTTAATCAGTTACTGATTGATCCGTTAAGACAGTAATTGCGTGATGATCCTGTGAACTGCAGGGGGTTCCATAGAGCGCATGTATAGACTCTTCGTGTAAAGTAGGGTCGAAAGGAAAATGCTCCTGCTCTTGGGCAATAGTTTTATTGAACTGTTTCCAGAGGGGAAAAGCGGTTTGCGAAGCAAAGGCTGCACCAAATGAGCGATTATTGTCTTCTCCTAGATATACTCCGGTGGTATAGTTTGGAGTTGCTCCTACATAGATGCAGGTTCTAAATTCGTTTGTAGTGCCGCTTTTTCCAAATGCATCAGAAGCAAACCAGCTTGTAGGATTTTTTTTCTTTGACTGTTCTATTTTATGCATAAGGATTTTTGCTACCTGGCTGCTTATATGATGGCTTATGAGTTTTTTGTGCTGAGGGCTTGATTTCCATATTTTTGTGTCCCATTGGTCCTTTATCCATACTATTGAATGGGGCTCACTATAAATCCCTCGATAAGCAAAGATATTCATCATAGCGACTATTTCTGATAATGACGCCTCAATACATCCAAGGGCAAGTGAAGGATAGGTATGGGAAGGGCGTAGACCGCATGCTTGGGCAAGATGTACCATTTTTTGAGGATTGGTGGATAAAAAAGTCTTTATTGCAACGATATTGTTTGAGCTTGAAAGCGCGTGAGCAAGGGTTATAGGTCCTTGAAATCTATTATTAGCATTTCCCGGGCTCCATTCTTTATTGTTCATCATAAGGGTATAGGGTTCATCAAGCTCTATTTCTGTGAAAGATTTTCCTTGAGCTAAAGCATGAGCATATACGAGTGGTTTAAATGTTGATCCCATCTGACGACGTGCTTTAAGAGCACGATTAAATTGAGAAAACTGAAATGAGTTTCCTCCTACAAGAGCTTTTATAGCGCCAGTCGATGTTTCCATAGAAAGAAGAGCGCCTTCGAGCGAAGATGTAAATCTTTTATTAAGGTGAATCAAATGTTTATTAAAAAGTGATTCAGCAGCTTCCTGCATTTTTCGATTGAGTGTTGTTTGAATTTTTAAACCACCCGTATAGAGTTTTTCTTTTCCTACTAATTTTTCTAGAAAAATGCGAAGAGTTTCTCGTAGATGAGGAGCCAATGCTTGATTGTCTCGTTTAATCGTAGTAACTGATTTATTTATAGCAGTGTTATATTGATCGTCAGAAATAAATTCTAAAGAGAGCATGTTTTTTAGTATTAAATTACGTCTTTTTTTGTTCGATTCTGCATCGTATAAAGGGCAATATCGCTGGGGGTACCGGACAATTGAGGCTAATGATGCTGCTTCATCTACTGAAATTTCAGAGATATGTTTACCCCAAAAAGTAAAACATGCAGCTTCTACTCCGTAAATTCCTGCACCCAGGTAAATGTGATTTAAATAGGCCTCTAATATCTGTTCTTTTGTAAACTGTCGTTCGATAACAATCGATAATATCTGTTCCTTTATTTTTCGCTGAAAGCTTTTTGTGGGCTCGAAAAAAAGAAGTCGCACCAACTGTTGAGTAATAGTACTTGCTCCTTGTGCACGGCGAAAGCTTACAATGTTAACGAGTATTGAACGAACAATCCCTTTTATAGAAAGGCCAGAATGTTTATAAAAGCCCCAATCTTCTGCTGCAAGAAAAGCTTGGATAAGACAGGAAGGTATCTGATCGATGCTTATCACTTCCCGTTTATCAAGTTGAAAGCGGCCCCATTCGTTACCTTCATCATCAAGTAAAAGAGAAGGTTTTCCTGGATCATAGTGTTCAAGCACCGAAAAGTCCACCCATGGCTGTTCGGTGATATAAAAAAGAGCTCCTAAGCTCATAACAATGCAAAGAACGAGGCAGGTGATAAAAAAAGATAGAATCCGTTTAATCATACAAGTCCTCGTTGAAAATTTGTTTTAGACTTACACCTATAGTATCATTGTTTTGTGTCACTTAAAAGTGGCTACGACCCTTTACCGAAAGGAGAGTTATGCGAGCGAATGTTCTTTTTATAGTGGTATCCGCGATCCTTTTTATGATTGATTTGTGCGCCAATGCACTGCTCATGGCTCCTCGGTGTTTCTTTATAACTACATTTTTTTATAGTTCAGTTATTCAGAATGCTCATCCTGGGAGGCTGGTAGGGCTCGCTACTGGTATAGTTCTTGAAGCCTTTATAACTACGGGCGTGGCAGGAAGCGAACTTATCAGTATTATTCCCCTAGGGCTCCTGCTTTACTTTTTAAGAAAGAGTATCGATCTCCCCCTTTTTGTTAAGGGTTTTCTGGTGGTGTTGTGTACTAGTGTTACCTCTCTGGAGGTTTTAAATATTTTCTATTTGAGAGCTACGCCTCTTTTTACGTTTATTTTTGTCCATTTCATAAGTGCATTATTTATGGTATGCTTTAAAATAAGGTAGTCAAGGTAATCGCTTGGGGTGCAATTCATTGTATCATGAGAGGAAAGTCCGGACTCCAAACGAAAGAGGTACCTTAGAAATTAAGGGAGGTGAAAGCCTACGGAAAGTGCCACAGAAAATAACCGCTTTCTACGTAAGTAGAAAGTAAGGGTGAAAACGGGTGGTAAGAGCACCCGATGTATGTTAGTAATAGCATGCAGGGGAAAACCCTACCTGGAGCAAGACAAAATAGGCATGTACGGTTTTTCGTTCCGGTTTAAACATGCGGGTATGTCGCATAGATAGATGGTTACCAACCGTGTAAACGGTACAGAATCCGGCTTATTGACTACCTTTTATACTGTGAGATGTTGTGTTACATGCTATTAAATCTTTTTTTTGGATAGTTCCTTTTGTGACCTTTTTGTCGGGGTATCAATTTTTAAGATACCTTTCACACACGGAAATTATTGAAGTCCCTTCCGTTGTGGGAATGCATATCCATGATGCTATTAGAATCTTATCTGCCGATAAGCTAAATGTACGAATCTTAGATGAAAAAAATGACCCAGATACTCCTGAAGGCATTATCATAAGCCAGGTTCCTTTAAAGGGCCAAAAAGTAAAACCTCATCAATCGATCTTCTTAGTTCTTACACGTCGTCCTCCTGGGGTAAAAACTCCTTCCTTCTATGGCCTTACTGCAACGCAAGCGCGTTCCCAAGCTCAGGCAAAGGGAATAGAGTTGGAGGTGTCTTTTCTCGAAAGCGGATATCCGGTAGATAAATGCCTTGCTCAAAGCTCTTTAGTGGGATTAGAGCTTCCAGAGAAAAATATGTGGATATATTGCTCTTCTGGAATAAAGACTCAACGAATCTTTCCTGATCTTCGAGGACGTACCGTTGATGAAGTAGTCTCTTTTTTGGAACCCTATGGAATAACAGTATCTTTAGTTAACTATGATGTAGAGTCTGTGCCCAAAAAAGAGAGTGCGGTAGTAAAAGATCAACGGCCCATACCCGGTTCTCTTGTTGATTTGAAGAAAAAACTCTCTGTTCAACTAACCGTATCTTAAAACGAAGGATAGTTCTTTTATAAAATTTTTCGAAACGATAGGAATGCGTTATGCTAAAAACATGCATAGTTTCCACGCATAGGCAGTGAGATTTTTTACATTTCTATGGTAAACTAGTTTGTGAAATAAAGAGTTTTTTCTCGGTAAGTAAAAAACTTCCCCAGAGTAGAAATTCCAAAAATCATTGACATTATATGATGTTTTTTATACAGTACACCAGAAGGAAATGCGTGGTTTTCTTAAGAAATATTTACCTTACGTAGAGGAGAATCTATGAAACGTTTATTCTTTTTATGCCTACTTATAGCTGCACCTCTTAAGGCCGAGGGCCTTGTTGATACTTGGAATGAGTTGGGTAAATACCGTGTTGTAACAGCTCTCAAAGCAACAGGAACTGCGGGCCTTATATATCTTTCTGGTTTGTATACTCATGCACATGGCACAAAGCTTATTGAGTATGTTAACAGTGAGAACTATCAAAAAGCGTTCTATGAAGGTGTTCCTACTGCGGGAATGGCCTATATAACCTATCTGCTTTTCAAAGATCGTTTTAAGCCGTATGCAAAACACGCGCTTGCTATTAAGTAACATTTTTTAGGATAGAAGCTGGATTTTTTGAAGGCTTCTTCCTTTTCTTACACTTTTCATTCCCCGTCTTTATGATGATAAACTCTTTATTTTTTCACTGTAGGAGGCTATACCGGTGATGAATCTCTGCGAAATACAGTAGATAAGGGGTGCTCCTTAGGCGTAGCATCATTTTAAACGACGTACTGTCTCTATAGTATTGTCTGGTTTTTATCGATTAGTAAGCGTTTATTAGGACTGATTATAAGTGAACCGGGAATCTATAAAATAACTGTTTTTTGCTATTTTTTTGTAGACCCAAGAGGAACTATTCCTTTAAGTAAGATACCTGTTAAGGGCCTTAAGACCTCTCACTGCCTCTATTTCATTTCTTCATGCGGAAAAACTATAAAGATTGGTGGGACACAACTCTTTATAGAACCGTTTCAGTACTGTCATAAGGAGCCATGAGCTGTTTATAAACGTGTAGATCTATGAGAATAATAAGTGGCAGAATTAAAGGATAAAGGATTCCCAAAAGTGAATAAGCGACTGCATTTAAACAAAGAAGAAGAAAGATACGTCCTTTAGTGTCTGCGGTAAATTTTCTGCTTAGAAGAGCGTCCTCTTTTATCGACTCTGTCAAAGAATGAGCAATACTGTATCCCGTAAAGTAGTTTTTAAGCGCATATAAGACACCCGGAATAATGAATAGCAAAAGCCCTAACATACATTTAATTCTATAAAGTGTACGGGCTAAAAAGTACCAAAAAAAATTGGTAGGGGACTCTGTAAAAAAAGATTTCCAGGAAGGAGTAGTACCTTCGTATATTTGTATGCAAAATCTAAGCAGTTGATAGTAGTAAAGCTCAAACAGTGCTAAGAGAGCCACAGACCAGAGAAGTGTAATAATTTGTATTGAAAAAAGTCCTTGTACCGTATGCATCAGATTGGAGGGTAACACACAAAAATTCTTTATTGAAAAAGAGATACATAAAAAAGATATATGTATAACTATACATGTCAGATAGATAAGAAAGGTGAGTCCAGAAACTGTGAGAAAAAATCTGCTATTTTTGCCGTAGGTACTGAATGCTGATTGAACTGCTCTCGTAAGAGATACTCTTTTGAATATTATCACAGTTATTCACTCCTTTAGGCATCAAAATATATACTATAGTCTTTAATAATGCTACTATACCATCATAAGCATTCATTCGTCAAATGCCCCTTGAAACCCTTTATATAAAGAGCTTTTTGAAAAAACTGCTTTATGATGAACATAAGAGGTTATAGGTACAATTTCAAAAATATAACAAAGGTTTTTGTGTAAATAGCACCGGTTAATTTTATTGTACATTTACAGAGAGACACTGCTATGCATAGGAAAGATTTAACGTATGCAGTATTAGGGTAGGGATATCCTTTTTTGATTACGTAGGCACATGGTCGTAGAAAGAACTTAGAAGAGTCCCTCTCTATACTATGTCGGCCTAGATTTCTTATATACCGAATGTTCGTGTGCGTTTGGTATATTCATTAAGAGCTGCATCGAGATCATGCGTTGTTAAATCGGGCCATAGGTTGTCAACAAAGTATAGTTCGCTATAGGTAGCTTGATAAGGCATAAAATTACTGAGCCTTTTACATCCTCCCGTTCTAATAATAAGATCAGGATCAGGAATGTTTTTTGTCCACAAGTACTTTTTGAATCCTTCTTCATCGGGGACTTCAGTTATTTTCTTTTCTTGTATATCTTGAACTATAGTCTTTATTGCGGAGATAATCTCTTGACGGCCACTATAACAAAAAAGGACGTTAAGTTGTAAATGAGAACCGTCTGCCGTACGTTCTTCAACCTTTTTAAGAGTAGGGAGAATCGACTGAGGAAAAATGTTTTTGTCTCCTAAAAAGCGAACAGTTACCTTCTGTTCAATAAGTTCAGGAAGTGATTTATTAGCTTCTTCAACAAAAAGCTTAAAAACGTCCTCTATTTCACTGGGATCTCTTTTGAAGTTTTCCATTGAGAATGCGTATACTGATACGATTTTAATGGAATGCTCAAGACAGTAGCGAACGAGTGTTCTTAAGGTATTCGTTCCATGACGGTAGCCCCATGAGCGTGCGAGATTTTTTTGGCTTGCCCAACGGCGGTTTCCGTCCATTATAACACCTAAATGTTGTATCGAATGGTTAGCAGGAGTATGAGAGGACTGTACTGCACTGTGAGTGTACATTTTATGTGCAAGAGGTATGCAAAGGAGCCCAAGCAACACTAGGAGCCAGTAGGACATAGTTTACTCCTGAGCTGTTTGGATGATACTATTTTTTTTAGAAAAGGAATGGAGATATGAAGCGCATAAGAACTTCCCGCGAGGACAAGTGCAAAAAGCAGCCGTTCAATCCATACACAGCACATAAGTGTTTGCCAAAATGCTACCGTGGTATTATGGCTATAAATCCACAATATCGAGCCGACTGCATGGGTAGTAAGAGTACTTCCTAACGCTTGAATAAAAAGAGGGCTGCGTGGAAGAAAGCTAATAATAAGAGGAGGTATCCAATATAGGGTATAAAATGCGCATTCTCTTCCTATCGGATGAAGAAGGAACATGACAATACACAAAGTTGAGATAGAGGCCTTAAGAAACCGTGAGTCTGTTGCTAAAAAGAGTGCTCCACAAAAGGTGGGCATATGATTGAACAGATTAAATCCTATAGAACCATAGAGTCCTGTTATAGCTGTGTGAACCATATAAGCAACCACTATATGAATTCCATTTCCAAAAAAGCCTGTAAGAGGCGTCAATGCATGAGTAAGATTAAATGAAAGAAAGTTCGTGCCAAGAATAGGTGAGATTGAAAACGTCCCAAGTAACTGAGTAATAAGGGCACACGCAATCGTTCTGTAGCTTTTTTTTAAAAAGGACATAACAAATTTTCCTAAAAGTGGTATAGTAATGATATTCTATAGTATTTATAGTACAGTATGCCATTTTTATAGCCAATTAACAAAAGCATGTCTGGTTTTGTTGCATTCTTTGTAAAAGTAGAGGTATAATTTTACAGAGCAATTTTATGGTAAAGTGATGATATGATAAAAAATTATTTACACTGTCTTTCTGATGCTATTACTCCAGAAACTACCGTGATTGCATTCGATCTTCATAATGTGGTTTTTAAGATGCAAACCCAAAAAGTTGTTGTGTCCTGCATTAAGCTTATGCCCAAAGGAACATGGCGTTATGCTTTTAATCCTGTCTTGTGGTATCGTGCTTGTCGTTTTAAAGTTAATTCAAACGTAGCTGAAGATATTTTTCATAAGCTCGCTATTCATTACCCTGGTCTTGCTCGTTTTAGAGGCGATTTCATACAGATTACTAATAATCAAAGGCCTATTGTTCCTGTTGTTGAGCTTATTATGCAGTTAAAACAACGAGGATATAAGTTATATGTTCTTTCGAATATAGGAAAGGATACTTTTTTTGAACTCAGTATGAAATATCCTGAAATAAGTGCGTGCTTTGATGGAGCTTTTACTGCGACTGCGGAAAATAACTATAATCACAAGCCTCATAAAAAGTTTTATGAACAGTTTAAAGATTTTTTAGCAGCTAATGGACAAAGCCACAAACAGATTTTATTTGTAGATGATCTGAAAAAAAACATCGTTGCAGCAACTCATTGTAATATTGGTGGAATTCATTATACGTCTTCAAAACAGCTCGTATCTCAATTTAAAAATCTGCATATTGTATGATGCAAAAAATTTAGATCGATACCATAGAGAAATTCCTTAAAAAAACTCTGTAGGTGCATGAGGGTAATAATGACTCGTTGATTACTGCAAAAATGAAAACCTATAGCTTTTAGTGTAAAGGCAACCGAAATCGCGGGAACTGTTAGCCTGTTGACCCCTATTCCCTCCTACCGTCTTCATTATGGGGGCACACAGTATGACAAAATTTTTAAAAAATCATTAGAAAGCTTACCTAGCTGACTCATTGTAAATATTTGTAAGTGCTAAAAATAGTTATAGAAATTTCCAAAGGGAAAAAAGTTTTGATTTTTACAGAGTATTTCGTTAGACTAAGAAAATTGAAATGTAGTGATGTTAAACTTTCTCATTTTTGCTTTTAGTCTAGTGAGAAATACTTATTGTAGAGATATGTCAGAAAAGAAAAATCATAAAATAAATCCTCATATTCATAAAGGCCGTTTTTACAATAAAGCAGATGAAAACTGTTGGCCTCACATTGTTCCAACATTGGATATTGTTTTTGAGGTATATTGGAAAACGTTTAGAAGAAAAGCTGTAGGAATGGACCATTGGTGTACTCCGACTGTTCCTCCTAGAAAATCAGTAGATCCTCTTATTACCTGGATTGGTCATTCAACTTTCTTGATTCAAATAGCGGGGATTAATATAGTAACGGATCCGATTTTCGGGGATCTTACTTTTTTATTCAAACGCTTGATGAAACCTGGGGTAGCTTTGCATGATATTCCGCCCATAGATTATGTGTTGATTTCCCATAATCATCCAGATCATATGGATGCAGCCGCTTTGCTTTATTTTAAAAAACATCCTGCTACTCATTTCTTGGTTCCTCAAGGAAATAAACGATGGTTTACCAAAAGAGGATTTGAAAGAGTAACGGAGTATAACTGGTGGGAAAGTGATACATTTAAGACGGAAGATAGTCCGTGTACCTTTACTTTTTTGCCTGCTCATCATTGGTCTCAACGTGGAATTTTTGATTTTAATAAGACGTTGTGGGGTAGTTGGATGATCACTATTTTGGGACATTCAATCTATTTTGCGGGCGATACTGCTTATTCTCCACATTTTACCGCGATTAATAAGGAATTTCCTTCGATTTCTTGTGCGTTATTACCCATTGGTCCCTGTGAGCCAAATCATCGAATGAAATTAACTCATATGAACGCTGAAGAGGCGGGTCAATCTTTTCTTGATTTGCAAGCTCGTACCTTTATTCCTATGCATTGGGGTACTTATAGTTTTGGAACCGATGATCATGAAGGTCCTTATGATCGGATCAATAAATGGTGGACTTTACAGCAGCTTGATTTAGAAAAAAAACTTATCATTTTAAAAGCGGGACAGGCCTATAATCTGCCTGATTTAATTGAGTTAGTGCCGCCTCAGCCCTTTTTTGAAACTATGCTCTAGGAATTGAAAAAATCTTTTAATAAAAAACACATTATCAAATTAAGTGTGGACATAACTGGTGAAGTTTCAGTTGGGTACACACTTAATTTTTCTATTTTATGGTAACAAAGAGCATTACTATACGATTAGTATGTTGTTATTTTTTTTCTAACTCTTCAGTTCATCAAGTTTTTTCTGTACTAGCTGCTCGATCATAGCCCATGTGAGTGTAGAATCTTCTGTTGCATAGGCTGCGTTAAGCATCCCTAAAACAAGTTTAGAAATATCACGACCATTAAACCCATCAAGGATTTTAGTAAGATAGTCTCTATGTTCATCGGAGAAAACATCTTCTTGTATAGTAACTTTTACCACTGGATCAGGAGTTGTAAAGAAATAGTCCTCCAAGCCCGTTGGTTTGTTTTGTAAATGTTGTCCTTTTACAAGATATTTATCGATGTACATTTTTATAAGAGCTGCACGTTCTTTAGCTTCCGGAATGCCAATATAAAGTTTTTTGTCTATAGCGTTAAGCAAAGATTCTTTAAGGGCACGAGTGTCACTTATAAATATACTAGTGCAATAACGAGAGCTCGTTGTTATAAAGCTAAGAATATGATCAATAATCATTGTACAGGCCAATGGATTGCTTTCTTTGAAGACGTTGTCGATATCGTCTATAAAAAGTATAGCTTTATTGTTTCTTGCATATTCAAAGAGATCACTAATGTTTTTAAGAGCTTCAGGTAATGTATTACTACAGAAGGAAGTTGCATTGACAAAAATGTATTCCCGATTACATTGTACTGCTAATTGTTTCGCAAGCATAGTTTTACCAGTTCCTGGAGGCCCCCAAAGCAGGTAATGTTTATTATGTGCAGTATTTTCTAGCTCTTCTGCAATGATGTTAATCTGTTCAGAAATTTTTTCAGCAAATATAGTAGTGATCGGTTTAGATTCTTTTTTTATTCCAGCAATCCAATTCCAAAACTTCCTTGGTAAAGAAACTAAGGATGTCTCATTAATTAAAGGACTTTCCCAAAATGGATCCATACATTGAATAGGTAAAGCGGCGGTAAAAAGCAGGACTATAATAAGATATTTTCTTATTTTTGTGTAATTCATAAATTTCAGCTTTCTTGTTTATGTTTTATATATAATTAAAAAATTAAATAAATCTTCTTATAATTTTATAATAGTTTATTGAAGATGCAACAGCTTGTTTTTAGTAAGCAAGAATTAAATATCAGTGGAGTGTATAAGGTTTTTATGAGCGCACGAAATTGTAAGTTTTTTGTCATTTTCTTTGAAAGCTATACCGACCATGACGATTTTTGCCTGAAAAACGAAATCTTTCGTAGTATCCTCGCTCTTCAATTTGTTGAAGAGCATTTTCTGAAGAAGTATTAAGCTTTATCTCTATTTTTGAGATAAAGCTGCTCGTTGTGATGGTAAGATCAATTCTACCTCTATTTGTCGTGATTTCCCAGATAGATTCAAACCCTATAAGGGTAATAAGTAGTTGAAAGAGGGCATGATAATAAGCTTCTTGGAGTTTGTTTATTTGATAAGGAATCAGTATCCGTTGTTACACTTTTCCAATTAATTGATTTTATAGTAATAACAAGGAATAAGTTGTGTGTATTCCTTGTTATTACTACATGTATTTAGAAATATTTTTACTATACTGAGAGATTTCATCCTTGTTGGCAAAGGCTTATTCAGAGCGGGAGATAGTAAAGAAATATCTCAAAAGAGAATATCTAATAAAGAGCTTTAGTCGTAAAAACCTTTGGTAAGATACGCTCTTCCTGAATCTCCAAAGATCATGACACCACAGTCAGTTGAGTTCATAGTCTTTGCATACTCTTTTACTACGTGAGCAACAGCGCCGCTACTTATGCCTATAAGAAGCCCGTGTTGATTTGCCATAGGTTTAAGAATACCTAATGCATCCTCGTCGCTTACTGGAATAATCTCGTCGATAACTGACTTATTAAGTACCGGTGAAATAAAGTCGATTCCTACACCTTCTAGTTTATAAGGCTTTGGATTACCATTAGTTGCATGAAATGAATGAATTGAATCGATTGCAATTACTTTAATTGCGGGATTCTGTTCTTTTAGATATTTTCCTACACCACTTATAGTGCCCCCTGTTCCTGCTGCTGCAAAGAAGTGAGTAATTTTACCCTCAGTTTGTTTCCATATTTCGGGTCCCAGTGATGAGTAATGTGCTACTGCATTGGAAGGATTATAATACTGATTAGGCATAAAGGAGTTAGGGGTGTTCTTATGAAGAGCTACAGCTTGGCTATGGTAGCTTAAAGGATCATCCATAAGAGCAGTAGCTGGACACTTAACCACCGTTGCTCCATAAGCTTTTAATGTCTGATATTTCTCTTGGCTTGCTTTTTCAAAGATGGTAATAATGACCTTATATCCTTTTATTGCACCGATCATCGCTGTTGCAATTCCTTGATTTCCGGATGAGGCATCGATGAGAGTACCGCCTGGTTTTAATGTACCGTTTTTTTCAGCTTCTTCTATCATGTAAAGAGCAGATCGATCTTTTACGCTGCCGCCTGGATTGAGATATTCAAGCTTTGCATATAAGGTCGAAGGTGATTCAAAGTTTACTTTAACAAGAGGTGTATTTCCGATGGCAGAGAGTAGATTTTTATGAAGCATAGACTAAATCCTCGTGATATGATGGTAAAAGCTGTCATAAGTATACTGCAGATAGTATCTTTTAACAAAAAAATGATTCTTTTACGGTAGTTTTGTCAGGTATATGAGGATGTAAAATGATAGATACTTACACAAGAAAACTGTTAAGTATAGTTTAGATATCAGAACATTCGTGCGCCGTTGGGAGCTTTTTTATCAGGAGTAAGTAAAATCACTCCTTGTTCATCATGTACGCCTAAAGTTAATACTTCAGATATAAAAGGCCCAATCTGACGGGATCCTAGGTTGACGACAGCTAATACCTGCTTTCCTATAAGTGACTGCGGAGAATAGTGGGTGGTAATCTGCGCTGATGACCGCTTTATGCCTAACGACTCTCCAAAATCGATACTGAGTTTGTAAGCGGGTTTTTTGGCTTCAGGGAAAATTTCTGCTTGTACAATAGTACCAATTCGAATGTCTATACTTTCAAAAACGTTAAAGGGGATAATCATTAGGTTTCTCTTTGAGTTAACCAAGAGATACTTAAAAGAAGTATCATGCAGATAATGAATCCGGGCAAAAGTGGCATAAAACTAAAATGTAAGTAAGGCCATACCATACCGGTAAGCCCACCAAGAAGAATAGCTATCCCAACACCCCAGCCATTAGCTCTGGGAAAATAAAGGGAAGCAATAACGGCGGGAGAAAATGAAAGGCCAAGGCCGGACCATGCATAGCTTACTAAATCATTAACGCTGCATGAATTATTATAACTTACGGCACATGCGATAAGAGGTATGCCAATGATGCATAACCGCATAATTAAAAGTGAATGGGTATCGTGTAAAGGTTTTTTTGAGAGTCGTTTAAAAAAATCTTCAGAGGTAAGAGATGCGGTTGTAAAAATTTGAGCAGTCATGACCGACATAGTTGCGGCGAGCACAGCACAGAGTATAAAACCCCCAAAGAGCGGGTGGAAAAGTGCTTTTACCATCTCTATAAACACCAACTCACGATTTTGTAGGGGAGTTGTAAAGAATGAGCGGCCGACGAGCCCTACGCAGGTTGCTGCCACGAGCACAAGTAGTTGCCAGGTAATGCCGACATACTTTGCTTTATGCGTATTTTCAACATCTTTAATACTCATAAAGTGCTTTAATATCTGAGGTGATCCAAAATAACCGAGACCCCATCCCATTGAAAGAAGAAGTATGCTTTTCAGCGCGGCCCAGGAGTAATCAGGAATGAGCGAACTAAATAGTTGAGAAACATTTATCTGTGCTAAAAGTTGAGCTCTTCCTGATAGTGAATTAAGAGCTAAAAAAGGAACCATAAGAATCATACTAAGTAGAAAAACTCCTCGAAGCATGTCTCCCCATGCAATAGCACTAAAACCGCCTATAAGAATGTTAAGAACGACAAGAACAATGCTTATTGCGATACCGAGCGCATAGTTAATCCCAAAGGTTGATTCAAAGAGGCGTCCTAAGCCGATAAGCCCTGCACTCACATAAAAAATGATAAAATAGAGAGTAAAAAAAACAGTAAGTAGACGTATAATACCTGAGGTATCTTTAAATCGTTTTTCGAAAAATGAGGCCAAAGTTTCGCAGCCATACTCTTCGGTTGCCATTCGAAGTCGAGGAGCGATAAAATGCCAGTTAAGAAACATAAATCCTACTAATCCAAGGGCTATCCAGAAATTAAAGAGGCCAGACGCGTAAATGAGCCCGGGAAAACCCATAAAAAGCCAGTCACTCATATCACTTGCTTGTGTAGAAATTGCGGTTACCCAATAGTTAACAGATTGATCTCCCGACATGTATGAGCTTTTTGATCTGTTTTTCTTATAGAAAAAGATGCTAAGTCCTATAAAAAAAGCGAAGTAACTTACAAAAGAGATAAGGTAATAGATATTCATGGACTACTATTCTCGCGGGCTTGAGCTCTGTGCTGCAACTCTGTCAGAGCGCTACAGCATGGTTGCATTAATTTTATCAAATGTGTGAGCTTATCCTCAAAGAGGAGAGCTCAATGGTGGCTTATTATTGCATGATTGCCGATAGTTTGTCAAGAATGCTCTAGGTAATGGAGGAGCATTATAGGGAGTATTACCTTATGAAAAACTGTGTAGAGGATAGGAATAATTAAGTGAAGTATAAAAGGGGGGCGGCTGTTTTTCCCCTTTTAAGCAGGAGTGATTTAGGTTAATGAAGAATCGCTTTTGTGGAATGAATTTCTAGCTTAAAGGGGAGTTCTCATGCATGGCCACAAAATCTATTTCATTTGAAATTTTTAAATAAAAATTATTTATTTAAAATATTGATTAAAATTTTTAAAATATGTTATTGTTGATAGAGAAAGCGGTGTAAAAAAAGAATGTTTGCCGTGCTATGAAATTCTATTAACACTATTACGATGAAAGGTTTATGATGAAATTAACTACTACGAGGATGTTGCTTTTTATAGCGACTTTTTTTGGAGGTCTAACATTTCAGTGTTCAGCAATGGTCTGGGATGCTGGAATATACGTACGTAATGAGAGTAATTGGCCATTGGTAATTAACTATACCAAAAATGGAGAGCCATTGATTATTCAGTTGGGCACCGGGGGTAAAATAGCTTATTTAGGGCAGGCTACTGAAGTAAAGGATGCTAAGTATTATTCTTCTACAGATTTATTCTTTTCACGTCCGATTACCTTTTTAAATAAGACTAGAGCAGGTGATGACTTTATGTTTGTAATAACCACCTGGTATGGAAAATGGTCTGAGAGTGAGGAGCATCCTGAGCCGGGAACTATTTCAAAGGATATTACCGGCACGCCAGATAGTACGGCTAAAAAGGAAAACCCTCAACCTGAAAAAGGCTCTCCCTCTGTAAGCGAGACCAAAGAAAGCTCATTACCTGGAAAAGGCTCAACATCTGAGTCATATACGGCTGAGGAATCTATGGTGTGGGTGCGCAATGATACTGCTTATTATAATATCATGCTAAAGTGGACTACTACAGCAGGAAAAGAATTAACTCGTCGGGTGGGAATTGACGAAACAGTTAGCTTGGGCAAGGCAAATACACTCACTAATCTTACTTATCATACGTATGGAAAAGGGTGGCAAATGACTTCACCTAAAGCGTGGCCCCTTGATCTCAAAAGTTTTATTAAAGCCAATTCTGATCTGCTTTTTAAAATAACAACTTTCTTGCAGGTCTTTTCAATGAGTGTTGAATATTTGGCTCATGGAGAAATCCCTGGAGGTATTGAAATGAAGCCTGAAAAAAAAAGTATAGAAAAAACTGGTGGAGAGCTTGATCCTTGGGATTATTTTCCTAAGGCGAAAAAAGCTAAAGACTCCTATGGTGATATAAAGAGGGCATACCGCCTTTTACTCAATTTACCCACTGAATATACTCAAGATGATTTGACCACCGCTTATAGAACTCTTGCGGGTTTGTGGCACCCTGATAAAGGTAAGTTATCTGAAGCAAAAGATGGAAAAGTAATGCAAATAATAAATGATGCTTATGAAAATTTAAAAAAATAGTTTTTTCATGCATTTCTTTTGATACACCATGTAAGCATAAAAAATCATATTTAAAATATAATATAACGGTCAGTCCAAGAGCCCTCTTTCCGTAAGCTCTTGGACTGACCGTTATATTATATTATTAAAAAAGAACACAATTCCACTTCGGCGTTTCTTCAAGCGGAGTTTTTTCCTGTAGAACATTGTATAGCACTTCAGGCGGTAGGCATTCAATTTCATGAAGTTCTGTTGTCTTAGAATAGACATCGACTCCTTGTAAAGTCCCTACCACCTCCGCACTAATATTCCAACAGTGATAACATCCGGCGATAACCACAATATCTAAAGACGAGTTTTGTTTATGTATAATAAAAATTCGTGAAAAAACATAGAGATCGAAAAAGGGAGAAAAAGTTTCTATTAAGACAATGTGTAAATTTTTCTTTAGTGATTTCCCCCAGTTATAGGTTTCTTGGTAAATGCTTGTTGGGGAAGATACTTCAATTTCTTGGTTTTTTATAAATTTGAGATATTTGGCAAAGTGTCCGTTAGTTTCCTCGATGGTTTTTTTGTAGAAATTTTCAACATCCTTTTTTTCTTGAATAGTATCACAGAGCTCTAAAAGGCTATTAGTGGTAGTCAAAGCGAATTTTTGCTGCTCATTAAATTCGGTTAACAAATCATTAAAAGATAGAGAACCCTGACGCCACTCATAAACGTCGTTGTTAAACCTATAGTTTAAAGAGGCATTTTCATCATAGGATGTTGTATTATCGAGACAAAGTATATAATTGACGGCTTTAGAAAGTTTTCGTACATCAATATTTTCAATTGAGGTATGTGTGAACTCTTTTTCTTCCATGATTTGTAGATGAGTTATTTCGCTTTTGAGTGAACAAAGCACATCTCTAGTGTGCCATCTGATTTCATTGAGCGTTGATTCTGTAAGTATGTACAGAGGGCGTGTTGTGGCCTCTTCCCGGTCAATCAGTGCCTGCATCACTATTTTAAGTTGCTCGACATCGCGTTGATCTCTTGTGGGTGCATGACGATCAAAAAGGAAAATACATCTATTATCTTTTGGAAGTTGTTCAATCCATGTATTAATTAATACTGATTTAATAGCGGGGGTAAAGCTCATACAGGTTGTGAGAAAAACTGCTTGTATAACCAAAATACGGTTGTAGTTCATAGGAGCCTTCAGTGTTTAAGAATTAGGTTGTAAAACTTTTTTATTCTAAGTTGAAACTATCATCATTCTATTAAAAAAGAAGACAAATGGGGTAAGGAGTTTCTTCAATAGGAGTTTTTTCCTGTAAAACATTGTAAAGTATTTCAGTCGGAAGGCATTCAGAAGTGCTCAGTTCTGTTGTCTTAGAATAGACATCTTCAGATTGTAACGTACTTCCAAATTCCTGCAATATTCTCCAACAATGGTCTGCTCCCGCAATAAGAACAATATCTACAGAAAAATTTCGTTTATGGAGAGTAAAAATTCGTGAGAATGCATATAGATCGAAAAACGGAGAAAAGCACTCTATTAAGATAATGCGTACGTTTTCCTTTACTTCTTTTTCTAAGTAATATGTTTCTTTATAAATGCTTGTGTTTGAAGATAGTTCAATGTTTCTCTCTTGTAGAAATTTAGAATATTTGGAAAAATGTCTATTTGTTTCCTCGATGGTGCTTTTATAGAGTATTTCAATATTTTTCGTTTCTTGAATAGAATCGCAGAGCTCTAACATATTTTTACAAGTGGTTAAAGCAGAGTTTTGCTGACTATTAAATTCGGTTAACAAATCATTAAAAGAGAGAGAACCCTGGCGCCACTCATAAAAGTCGTTGTTAAATCTATAATTTAAAGAAAGATTTTCATCATAGGATTCAGTATTGGTAGAAGAAAGTATATGGGTAATAGCTGCAGAAAGTTTTCGCACATCTATATTTTCAAGAGATGTGTATTTGAATTTTTTGTCCTCAGCGATTTTTAGGTAGGTCATTTCGCTTTCTAGACAACAAAGTACATCTCTTTTAGTCCATCTTATTTCATTCAAAGTTGATTCTGTAAGTATATACAGAGGGCGTGTTGTGGCCTCTTCCCGGTCAATCAGTGCCTGCATCACTATTTTAAGTTGCTCGACATCGCGTTGATCTCTTGTTTTTGCATGGATATCAAAAAGGAAAATACACCTATTACCTTTTGAAAGTTGCACAACCCATGTATTGACTAGTACAGCTTTGACAGAGGGAGCATAATTCATAATGGATGCTAGAAAAAGTGCGTGTATAGTAAAAATACGGTTGTAGTTCATAGGAGTCTTTCGGGTTAAAGTAGGAGAGTATGAAAACTTCTTTATTCTAAGTTAAAACTATCATTATTCTATTAAAAAAGAAGACAAAATCAGTAGGAAGATGCTTCAATGAAGGTTTTATCCTGAATCTCTTTGGTCTGTTTCATATATAGTAATGGGTAGAGCTCCATGAATAATTCTTGAGCTATCTCTTTCCTTGTTTCATACCAGCTTCCCATTACTCCAAATTGACGACTCCAGAGTCGAGCCTTTTTATCAGAACAACCCGTTATAACAGTATTATTATCATTACTAAAAGCTATGGAAACAACTTGGTTTGGGTGGTCTAATATTTTTAGTAAGGTCCCCTTTTTGGAATCCCAAACACAAGCTGTGCTGTCCATTGATCCGGTAATAATCGTATGACTGTCCGGACTATAAGGCGCTAAATAGATGATTTCGGTATGTCCCGTCATTTTTTCAGCTCCCCCTAGTTCGGGGTGCCAGCACAGAGCTTCTCCGTAATTTCCTGATGATGTAACACAAAGAGTACCATGGCGACCGAAGGTTACTGAATAAATATTCAGTTTGCTCTTGAATATTTCATCATTTTCTCCTGTTTTGGTATCCCAGATATACATTCCCCCCCCTTTGTTCCTATGAGAATAATATTGGGCTCCACAGAATAGAATGCGGCAGACATTATACAACTACTATAGCTCTTGCCTTCGTCTACCCTTAATAACTTTCCTGTGAAAGTATCCCACAGGCACTTAGTCCCTTCTTTTGATCCAGTAAAAATAGTGGTACCATCGGGACTAAATGCTGCAAAGCATATCCAGCCATTTCCTCCCCTTAGTGTTCTCAGTTTTTCTCCTGTTAAGATATCCCACAGGCAGGCTGTATCATCCTCACAAGCGGTCAGAGCAATAGTCCCATCCGGGCTGAATGTCACTACTTCAACTAAAACTTTATCTTCATCTCGTTGTTCTACTATTTTTGGGATATTCCATAGGCAAGATTCTTTATCCCATGGCCCGATTATGAGTGTTTTTAGCAAATCTCCGGTTTGAATATCCCAGAGGCGAGCTCTCCCATCCGATGATCCTGTAAGAGCAGTTTTGCCATCAGAGTTGAGTGCTACTGAAAGTACTCGATCTTGTGTGGGGCATGAGAATGTTTGAGAAAGTTCAAAGTTGTAGTTTAATGTTTTTTCAAGCACTAAGAAAACGATATAGTTTTTAAGATCTTGAGGGAGCTCTCTCAGGTAGAAAATCATAGCGCCAATATCATTTTTTTCGCTGAGACTATCTGTTTGCTGCATAGAGTGAGTGTTTACTCCGAGTAAAACGAGAATGGTCACCGCTAGCAGCGGGAGCTTACGCGTAGAGAAGTTCATACAGTCCTTTTAGTTAAGTTCAGTTCACCGGTGTTTGAATTTCTATGTATGAGCCTACACAGCATGCTCATTATGTCGATATTTTAAAAAATGATCTCCTTGAATATTAAGGATTGAGCCAAGAGGCGCTCAGAGTGCTATTGAGTACACTGTTTACGGCCTGCTTATTACTATCGATTGCTTTATGATTTTGATAATAGAATGTCTCCAGGGACGTATATTTATTGCATAGTAAAGAAGAGATGGTTGTACTGGGAAACAACAGTGTTTTAACTACCACTGTTGTTATATACGGTATTTTTTGCATCTCAGATTTTAGAATAATGGATAGATCTGTTTTTTTTTGAATTTCATAATAATTAAGAGTCGATTCTCGAAAGGGGGTTAGGAAACACTCAGTAAGTGTGTTGCTGTCAGCCGCTACCTTTTGGAATGATTGTGAGAGGAAAAAGTTTTCGCCCTCATTAACTGGTTGAGTTTTTACAGAGGGGATAATCTCTGTGGTACAAAAGAGCATTTCTCTTTCGTGTGGGGATTGTAGACGTTGAAAAGAAAGACTAGTCTCAGTAAGCCTTACTAAGAAAAAAATCTGTACTATGAAAAAACGATGATAGTTCATAACGGTCTTTCGTTGTAAGGATTTAGATTAAATATCTTTCCAACGTCTAGTATAGAATAGGTATAAGTTTCATGCAAAAGCCTATAGAAAACTGGTGCAGTTCAGTTGAAAAGGAATCTGTCTGGAAGAAAACGGTAGTTGAAAAAGGATGTTTTTAAAGAGTACCTATCAAAAATGTAGTTTTACTCATTCCTTAGAAGGTTTTTAAAACTAATTAGTGTGAAAGAACTTTATTCTCTACCGATCGGTTGGGAGGTCACGCTCTGTTGTAAAAAGTAAGCTACCTCATCGGGAGATTTTAAAATATATATCTGTTTTGTAGGGTTGGATGTAGTATCGTTCAGAATAGTTATAATTTCATCTCTATATCGACTATTAAAGTTCCACACCCATTTTAAAAAGTCTAAAAATTTAAGATTCCATATCTGCTCTTTACACCTTTCTGAACTTCCGGGTCGAACAGTTCCAGAATAGAGAAAGGCTCTTTTTACTACCCGCCATAGACACACGGAACGGGGTATATCTAAAAAGATAATAACATCAGCATGTAAAGCCCGTTCATAGAATGTTTTGAGGTAAGGGCCTTCCATGATCCAGTGCTCCTTTTTACAAAGTTCGCTATGAATTACACTAAACTTTTCGATGCCTCTTCGTTCCCACCCAGGAAGCCAATAAAACTGATCTAAATGATACAGGGGGAGAGTAAGTTTTTTCTAAAGTTTAAATGACAGCGTCGTTTTTCCTGATCCTGCATTGCCAATGATTGCTATTTTCTTGTGATGTTTCTGGATCATTGGTATTTCCCGTTTTTGAAGAATATTTTTATGGAATAACTGGTAAACCGTTCAGCGAAATAAACAAGCGCAGAGAGCGACTGAATTTCGACTGATGTTATTGAGGCTTAACTGCTCCTATCTGGTATTAGAAATAATAACAGTGCGTGTAATTATTTCAAGAGAGAGGGATTCTCCACTGCCCCACAACACATCAGAGGAGTTCGCAATAGGAAAAATCCACTCCAAGTGCTCCAGCATGCGATGTAATATGCATATAGTTCACTTGAAGATTCTATTTTTTTAGGGCAGTTTCTTCAATTAAGAGTACCTCGTTATAAATCCATCGAGCGAGTGAGTCAAGAATGGTGGAGATTCCTCTGTTTTTAGAGTCGATATCGCCTATAGTCTCTATTTTGAAATTGAGCGGAAAAAACCTTCTAAGAACAGCATCTTGATAGCCAATAACCGGTTGATTGGAGAGGGCTAAGATTGAATGGGGGTGAGGGTTGTAAAGACTAAGCCACTCTTTAATAGTATCTTGAGTATTGGGACGCCTTATCTCACCAGTTTCTGTTTTTTGTAGGGGAGTGTCAACGAAAATAAGGGGAATAACATTCCATTCTTTAGGAGTTTTAGTTTGATTAAATATATATTTAATCATCTCTGTTTCTGTAGAAGGAACCTGTCCATCAAAGGACCAATTCTCTTTAAACTGCACAAGATGGAGAGGATCAGTGAGTAATAGGTCGAGGCTTTCTATCGTGGGATAAAGAGGGCGTTGCCCTGTAAGAACTATAAGAGTATCGAAACGAATTCCACTTTCCCATAATTGTATGAGATAGGCAAGACGATTGCGAACAGAGGTGATAGTTGCTCCGAGTAGCACAACATGGCTATAATACTGTTTCACCGGCTCAATTTTTTCGATAAGAAGGAGCTCCTTAAAGAGTGGTAGTAAGTCATTGTTATGGTGGGGGAACGCCTTTTCATTTTCCCATCTTTCTTTGCCAACTGGTCTTAGCCACGCTTTTTGCGTTTCATCACGAATAGACTGTAAGGTGCCATTATGTGTAATATTCATTTTCTCAAGTAGTTTCAAAAAAGTTGGTGTAGGCTTATCAGTGGTATCGATAAGAGTATGGGATAAGGTAGTATTCTGTATCGATTTCATAGTAATGGTTATTCCTACTTCGCTGCCTTCTAACTGTATCCAGGTAGAAAACAGTAGAAGAAAAAAAAGAACGTATTTCATTTCAAACCTCATTATAGCATAGTATGTATTCTAGAGGTAAGTTTATTAGAATCTCTTTCTTCTGTAAATTTTTATTGTTTCTTTTTAGTTACGGTAGACACACGGAGGGCCTAAGGTTTAAAATCATTGTGTGTTGATATTTTTTTATAAAAACTAGAGAAAAGGCGTCATATGAATAGTATAAGTAGCCCATTTTTTTCTCAGTCAGAAGCTTTTTAATTAATTAAAAAGCTCTACCTATCACTAGAGAATACAACCCTTTAGATGCTACACCGTAGAGGTTAAATAGCTTAAACTGTTTATTTTTATCTTACTCTTACACTAGAAAAACATAAGCATGCAGACACTAGACAGAGTGAGCGCAGCTTAGAATTATCTATTTCAGGTCGATTAAAGGACTTTTAATTACAGGACCTTTATAAGAGGAGTAAACAGAAGCCAGAGTGCTATTATAAAGGCATAAATAGGTATAGTATCTATAAGTCCTTGGGCAAGCATGCTAGAACGAGAAATGAAGGTATATAAAGAGGGATTATACCCTATTTGAAGAGCTGCAGAGGCGGCTACACGTCCCGAGCTTATTCCCGCACCAAGAGTACCAATTCCCATCGTAAAAGCAAAAACCAGATAGGCTAGTCCGATGACAGGATAGTCAGGAACTGTAGGGGCTATTGATAAAAGAAGAAGCGAGATAATTGACGCAAAGATCACAGGAGTTTCGATAATAGCTTGACTGATAAGAGTAAAGGTAAAAATCTTTTGAAAAACGGTCTTATTAAATCCAGTACTTTTGCAGGCATGAGCGGTAAAATAACCACTTCCTACTGCAGGTCCGACACATCCTAATCCAATACTTAAACCACTCGCAATAAGGGCCATTGCTTGACTGGAATTTGTTAAAGAAGGAATTAATGATGCTATTAAAAGAGCGATACAAAATCCAAAAATAAGAGGGGTTTGAATAAGTGATTGAGAAAGTATGAGAATGTTTCTAATCTTTTTGGCAAGAAACGGCTGTCTGCTCATCGCATTAAATGCTTCACTAGCGGGCATAGAGGATGCATAACCGGTGAAAAGAGCCGGCAAAGAGATTGCTATTCCTACGCCAATTTCAGCGAGTGCTCCGTTGAAGGTAAGAGGAGGTCTAAAAAAAAGAATTAACGGAACAAGAAGGCCGAGCATAGCGCCCGTTTCAATAAGAGCAAGAGCAATAATAAGTGTACGAGCGATATCTGTGCGAGCAGCAGGTTGACGATCAATAGCTTCAAGACCTGCCCGCGTAGCAGCAGCTTGTCCTAAGCTTACACCGATTGATGATGCGGCGGTAGTAAGGCCTATGGTGATATAATGAATAAAGGCAGCGAGAGCTATCATGATTGCTCCTGCTGTTGTTCAATGGCGGTGGCCATGCTGATGCTTGTAATCGTTAAAATAGAAAAGACGAATGCCTGTAAAAAACCTTCAAAGATAATAAAAAAACCGGTAAGCACAAGATTGAGCCCTGAAAAAAGCGCAAAAAATTGGACCCATACAGATTTTGAAGCCATGTTATGT
>JACDFK010000060.1 GCA_013815795.1 Candidatus Babelota bacterium
GAACCGTCGTAGGGAAATAAGGTAAAAGAAAGCCCATAAGCATAAAATTACATCCCGTAGCAACTGCTATAGGAATAATATACCACGCCATAGTTTTCAGATGCTCTACATGAGAAGCTCCTGTACTTGCAGATGACATAATAGGGTTATCAGAGAGAAAGGAAAAATGGGTGCCTAATATGCATCCCGAAAGAGTTGCGCCTAGGACAGGAAGGATAAGAGGCACTGAATCAAGGGGAACTGCTGAACCTAGAGAAAGTAATTTTTGAAGCATATCGATTATAAGAGGGAACATGAGGCCGATGGTAGCCCATGCTGAACCGATCATGCACGCTACAAAAGTGGAAAAAAGAAAACAAAGTGCTGGAAAGAGCTCTAGAGTGACGTGGTTAGAAAGAAGTCCTGCAATATAACTACCCGTTTTGAGCTCGTTTTTGAGAATGCTTCCTAGCGACCAGGCACAAATAAGCATGATGATGGAAGGAAACATGAGATTAAAACCTTTTTTAACGCAGTGTAAAAATGTTCGAGTGGTTATTGTTTTTGTAGAGATAAAATAGAGACTGCTACACGTAATACTTACAAGACCGCCCGTAAAGAGCGCTTGATGCATAGATGCTTGTTTGATAGCTTCAGCAAATCCTTCAGTTCCCCCCATAACCCACGCATTCCCGGTGTAAAGGGCCATAAGAAATACTACCGTAATAAGAAGAATAATCGGAAAGAGAAAATCGAACAACGATTTATTACTTGGTGTAAAGGAGTCGGTTCCTGAAGTAACAAAGGAGTGCGTTTTTTCGTACTGTTTCATAGGGCCAAATGATATCCTTCGTATGACAATATACCAGGTGCTTATGATAAGAATGAGAGGATAAGCATTATAAGGAATCGTTTTTATAAAGGCAAAATAAGGATCGGCCAGAATAACGGTATGTTCATTTCCTGAATTTATACCGACTTGTCTAAGTTGAGGGACAATCTCTCCAATCCAGCTTGAAAGAGGGGATAGTATAGTAAGTGGCGATGCCATTACAGTCGTTAAGAAAGCCATTTTGAGCGGGTGTACATTATAAAGTTGTGCGAGAGGGCGCATAACCGATCCTACGGTAAGGGCTGAAAAATAGTCATCGATAAAGAAAAGAAATGAAAGTAAAAGTGAGGCTATTTCAACCGATTTTTTGCTATGTACTCTCTTTTGAACAACATTTACATAGGCTTGGGCTGCTCCCGTTTTAGTAAGAAGTACTATTAAGATTCCAAGCATTATAAGAAAAATGAATGTTAATAAATTCCAACTTCCCCAAAAAGTATGAACGCTTTTTAGGTTTTCAAGACCAGAACTGTGCCATAATTTTGTTCCTGTTAAAATAGTAGTTTCAATAAGACTTCCGTTCGTTGCTATAAGAGCGCTACTTACGATACCTATTAGAAATGATACAATCATTCGTCTGGTCAAAATAACACTTGCAATAACGAGTAACGGTGGGATAATTACGATTCCTGAAGTATTCATATAATAGTCCTATTTTTTCAAAAATATCTCTTAAGTATACACCTAAAGAAAATTATGTCATTTGAAGATTATAGGTGAGGAGCAGCGACGAAGTCACTATGGTTAATTCATGCATATTCGATTGAGAGTGAGGTTAACCGTGAAATAATCAGCACAAAAAATACGTACCTACTAGGTATTGATAGAAATACTATTTTTATAGAGCGGAAATCAAAAAAAGGTACTTATTATATAGAGGGATTTGCTTGAAGATTTCAAAAAATAAATCATACTAAGCACATTGATAAGAGGTGCGATTAGTGCGTTATGGTTTATACATACTTAAAAAGGATTTTTTTAATGATATTTTTTACGAAAAAACGCCTGTTATTAGTAGTCGGGATGTTAATGAGAACTGAGACTACTCAGTCTATGGAGCAGCCTGCCCAAAAAATTTTTATGTGCACACAAGATCAAAAAATCAACGAGGATATAACAGGCGCTTATGAGGAAAATCCTTTTTTCTTTTATACAACTCTTGCTTGCCAGAAAGGGACTGTAAAGAAAGAAAAAAAAACAAAATTAGATCTCATTCTTGGATCCGAGAACTATGTAAGTAATCTTTTTTTCTTTTGGCATGTTGCAAGCTGTTTTCCACTCGAAATTAAATGTTTTATTGCTCATCTTCTTGCACGTGTGGTACTTGGCAATACATTGAACGTTATTTATAGGCCCGTTAAATTTTTCTTTGGACATACGGGAGTTGTCCAATCCGTGGCCTTTAATCCTTTGCAAAAAACTTTGATTACTGCATCATGGGATAAAACTGCCTGTATATGGGATAATGAGACAGAACACTCTCTGCATTGTGAACCTTTATTTCAGCTAAAAGGACATACTAATCAGGTACGATCTGTAGCCTATAGTTCCGATGGAAAAAATATTGTTACGGGGTCACTTGATGGAACAGTGTGTGTGTGGAATATAATGACAAGAGATACAGAAAAAATATTCACAGGTCATACTGCCGGGGTAAATTCGGTCGTATTTAGTCCGTGTGGAAAATTTGTTTTTAGTGGGTCAGACGATAAAACGGCCCGTCTGTGGCATATTACATCGGGCGATGAGGTAGTACAATTTGAACCTGATGCACATAAGATTAGTTCGGTAGCTTATAGCCCTGATGGGAAAATGGTTCTTGCTGCTTCCTGCCAGGAAAAAGGTGATTGTGGAGAAGCCTGTACGGTATGGTTGTGGGATACCTACTGGGGAAAACTTAGAGGTGTTCTTACGGGACATACCGGCTCGATTGTTTCTACAGCTTTTAGCTCCGATTCGAAGTATGTTCTTACCGGATCATATGATGAAACAGCTCGTCTGTGGAGTCTAGCAGATGGCAAAGAGGTGCTGTCACTACAAGTTCCTCGAAAAAAGGCAGAACAAAGTCCTTTCAGTCGTGCTGACTCGTGTTCACTTATTAATGAAGTTACGTGCGTGGCATTTAGCCCTGATGAACAGTTTCTTTTTACGGGCGAAGCTCTGGGGAATGTACGTATATGGGATAGAAGGAGAGGAATCATTCTGTCTATTTTAGAACATGAGCAGTTAATTACTTCTATTGCCATTAGTAAGGACGGAGCATCTGTTCTTGCGGGATCAGTTGATGGAAATGCTTATCTGTGGGGATTGCTTCCCTATGAGACTAGAAAATGGATTTTGGATAGTTTAACCCCTTTAACTGCTGGGTTTATTCTAAAAGCAGTTGAGCATAAGAACACTAGGAAAATGCTCAATATCTCTAAGAATACTTTAGAAGGAGAAGTCTATAGCTCTATGCCCTATTATGTCCAAGACAGTCTAAAAAAGTGGTTGGAAATATTTGTATAAGTTTTTGTTGGCTCTACGTATCTAAAAAATTTATTTACTGAGGTGCCTTGGAGAGCTATTTTTCTGCCTCATTATCCACTTGAGTTTCTTTGAGAGTAGAAGAAAGTATCTGAATCAGAGAGAGCCTAGACCTTTCACGAGGGCTATTCTTATCCAATGTGTTGGTGTTTAAGCTGAAGTTTTCATCTTTTCTATAACATGAGTAACGTCCACACGAGAAAAATCATTTAACGCTGATAGATTTACGAAAGCAATGGTTTAAGTTGGTGTGCAAGCTCCGTTGCGATAGATGAACATAAAGCGCTGTCTTTATCTTCTACCATGATTCTTAAAAGGGGCTCTGTTCCTGAATAGCGAATAAGAAGTCTCCCTGTTTTTAGTCGATCTTTACTAGCAGTTATATAATCGGTAAAAGGCTTTAAGCTGAGGTCTTTCTTTAGAGTAATCGGTAGATAGACAGAGACTTGTGGGTATTTTTCAAAGGTGGCAAAGGAATGGTTTCCCGTTATAATCATCGTTTCTAATACCTTTAATGCTACTAAAATCCCGTCACCCGTTGAAATAAGAGGAGTAATAATAGTATGTCCTGAAGGCTCACCTCCCAAATATAAATGGTGTTTTTTGAGTCCTTCTAAAACATGCTTATCTCCCACTGCTGTGCGGATAAGTTTTTTATTGAGAGAGGAGAGATGGGCCTCAAGTCCATGGTTTGCCATGATGGTACTCACTACTCCTTGAGTACCTTTGTAGTCTGGATGAGTGAGTAAGAGCGCGAGAGTATCATCGCCATCTCTTATTTCACCTGACTGGGTTACCCCCATAAATCTATCTCCATCACCATCAAATGCTACCCCCAGGAATGCAGAATGTGTAAGAACTGCCTCTTTTAAAGAGGTAAGGTGGGTAGCTCCACAATTTTTGTTTATATTATATCCATCGGGTTCATTATTAAGTATTACCAGATCTGCTCCAAGTGCAGCGAAAATGGTAGGTGCTACGCGGTATGTTGCACCATGAGCACAATCGAGTATAATTTTTTTTCCTGCTAATAAGTCGGGCTTAAAAAGGCTGGTTATTCTAGAGCAGTACTCTTTTTCAGCATCAGGCAAGAGCTCATAAGAACTCTGAGTATTGTTTTCATAGGTTTCATCATTTTCTACTATAAGCGATGATATCAATAGCTCATCCTCTTGTGTTAACTTTCCCGTAACTGAATCGACGAGTTTTATACCATTATCTTGCGCAGTATTATGTGATGCAGAAATGATAATACCACAGGTATAGTGCTTATTTTCGACCATACTACCAAAGACTGCTGGAGTAGGCATGACTCCTAAGTCATAGATTTTTATGGGATAATGAAGAAATTCGGAAAAAAGCGCAGATTTAATAACGTCGCATGAAGCACGTGTATCTGATGCAACTAAAAAGGTTGTTTTTAAACCATATTTTTGTACTGCCCAGCGAGCGAGTGCTTTCCCTAATAGAGGAAGTGCTGCGGGGGTAAAAGGAAAGACTCCCATACGATTACGGATCCCATCCGTACCAAAAAGATTCATATTTATGTTTCCTGAACGGTTATGAGGATATTATGTGGAACTATTTCACCGACTTTAATAGTAGGAGGGAGAAAAAGTAGATCACTAGTAATTTGTAGCGTATTAGGTCCTGGTTGTAGTTTTTGTGAATCTACATGGATAGCTAATGACTGCTTATCAAGGTTTCTTAGATAGGATCTTTTTGCTTTTAGCTCAACAAGAAGACTCTCAGAGGAGGTAATTTTCTGATCTATTTTATTATAGAAACAAAGTGGTGCTTTTACCCACATAGTGGCCGTAAATGAATCACTTATAACTGACCATAGAAGAAATCCGATAATAAGTGAGGTGGCTTTCAAAAAAAAGGTGCTGGTAACTGCTTGTTTAAATGGCATAAGTACTATGAGTTAATTGTGTTGAACTATAGGGATAAATATTATAGTAAAGTATAGCATAGAGTCTGTTTATAGCAAAAAGGACACGTCGCTTACTAGTATAGAAAGGCTATAAGGGGGTATCATGAAACCGCTATTCGCGCTCAAGGGGGTATATAAAAAACAGGAAAGGGGTGAGCGAGTTTAAATGTTTTATGCTATAAGAAAAGCAGGAAAGACTTTCAGTTGATGCATTATGAGGGTTCTTGTTGTAAACACTGCGCAATAGAGTTTATTTTGAATCTCTTTTGTTAAAGATATTTGTAGCAGGGCTTTACTAATAGTTCCACGGTTTACTTTACTCAAGGAATAAAAGTGGATATGCTAAAAGGGATTTAGATATAGGTTATTTTTAATGAAAGGACTACCATGAATCAGCATAAAATTTCGCTTACCACAGCGATTCTGATGAATTTTAATATAATGATTGGATCAGGAATCTTGATAGGGCCTGCCATTATGGCGGAAAAGGCAGGAAATGCGAGCTTTTTAGCATGGCTTCTTGTTGCTCTTATTTTTCTACCCATTGTTTTAAGTACCGTTCAGATGAGCCGTATGTGTCCAGGAGCAGGCGGGTTTTATGCCTATGCAAAAGAGGGACTTAGTATTCCGGCAGGATATTGGAGCGGATGGTTATATATTGTAGGCTATACCTTTTCGTTTGCGGTGGAGTTATTAGCGTTGCGTTCTACTCTTTTAACATCTCTAGGGGAAAACTGGTTTACTATGAACCCTGTAATTTTTAATGCAGGATTTACTCTAGCAGCTGTAGGTTTAAATCTCTTAGGAATGAAGCTCTTTAGCCGTATATTGAACTCCTTAACAGTCTCTAAATTACTTCCTTTGATTGTGTTAATATTATTAATTCCGATGATCTATAATCCATCTTTTACGATTACTGCTCATGAACTTAGTATGGTTCCTTTGGCTTTGCCTTTCGCTATTTTTGGTTATTTAGGATTTGAGTACTGCTGCTCGATAAGCCATTTGATAGAAAACAGTGAAAAAAACGCCCCACTCGCTCTCTTAATAGGATTTTTCCTAACCGCTACTATTTATAGTCTTTTCCATTTTGGGCTCCTTAATCTTATGGGACCTCAAGCATTGCATGAATTTGGAGCACCTTCCTTTGCTCAATTTCTTAATGTGCCAATTCCTTATTTAAAGTCTGTTTTAAGTTATATTATTCCTTTGGCATCCGTTGCGACTCTCTTTGCCGGAGCATGTGGTCTTTTGAATGCGAATTCGATTATGCTTAACTCGATGGCACATGAAAAACTCTTTGTTATATGGCCTGTACTTGCCCAAGTATCTTCATTAAATAGACCATGGGCTGCACTTTTCATTCAAGGATTCGTAGGGTTTTTAATAGGCACACTTTTACCTAATATTGAAGTTGTAGGTAACTTATGTAATATGGGTGTGTTTTTATCATTTATTTTGCCATTATGTTCATTGTTCGCTATACAAACAAGAACGGGTAAGCAGGGCAATAGGCTTTTAACTATATTCGGTCTTATTTCAGCTGCATCTCTTTCGATATACAGTATTTTTAGACTTATGAGTATTAGCCCTTTATGGAGCGACCGTCTTTTTTACTTGTCCCCATTCATTGGGCTTTTGGTTATTGGTGCATTGATTTTCCGTAATAGAGGTGACGATTTTCGTAAACTCGATGAATCGATAAGAAGAGCGTAAATTTTCGATCTTTTTATAAAACCGAGAGCACAGAAAAACTGTGGTACGGTAATAAACGTTACGAAGGTGTTACCGGATAAAACATAAGGTATATATTAATTTTTAAAAGGCGATTGTTTCAGTACTGAGCAATCGCCTTTTTTCTGTGTAGTATGAGTAGAGTTTCTAAGATTGAGCGTAGTCTTTACTCATAATCACAATAGTTTAGAAGGCACGTTATTGACGCATACGATCCTTTGTTTATAGTAAAGAAGATTTAGAAAAGCTTCATATCGCAAAAATTTAGGCTTTAGTATCTTTTTAATTTTGATTCTATTCTTTTTAGGAGGACCGCATTTGTTGCTACAATAAGCGATGAAGCTGACATAAGCAATGCAGAAATTTCAGGAGGTAATGCTATACCATAACGGGGGTATAATATTCCTGCAGCTACTGGTACAGCGAGAATATTATAAATAACAGCCCAAAAGAGATTTTGTTTCATTTTTCTTGCCGTAGCTTTGGACAGTTCAATTGCTTTCAGAATATCGAGAGGATCTGATTTCATCAGAACAATGTCAGCAACTTCTAGCGCTATATCGGTTTCTGCACCGATTGCTATTCCAATATCGGCTTGAGCTAATGCGGAAGCATCGTTTATTCCGTCACCCACCATTGCTACAAATTCTCCTTCATGCTGAAGCTGTTTAATAGCTGCTGTTTTTTCACCAGGAGTACTTGTGAAAAAACCCTTTTCATTCCAATTTTTTGTGAGACATTTTCAGCACTAATCTTGTTGTCACCCGCAAGAATGATAGTTTTAGACCAACTTTTTAATGTAGCACTTATGAGAGAGAAGATAAGCGATAGAAATAGATTTTCTAGAAAGAATTTTAAAGACAAAAGATTAACAGGTGCTTTATCAGCGTATTAATTTCAATTGGTGAGAGGGTGTTTTTTGAGGGATTTAGAGTTTTATTGTTTATTTGTTTTTTTAATAAATGCTGCACAATCGCCCGCGGAATGTAGCATAATGTCTAAGTGTTTTGTATCAGGAACAATTTTCGCAATTGAAAGGCGCGAATAGATATTTGGTATAGAGTTTTTATATTCAATTAATTTTTGAGCTTCGAACTGTTCGTCGTTTTCTGCTGCAAATAGAGCAAGGGGTTTAGTAGTAAGTTTTGCAAATATGTTTCGTGGAGATTCAGGTGATGTGGCTGCCATCATTGTGGGAGTATAGCTTGGGACAATGAGTGGATATTTGTCAACTAACTTTGCAGGATAGTTAAAAAAAACTGCCGGCGTATGACTAAAAAGGTAACCGTATGAAATGCCATTAAGTATAAATACCCATACTTTTACCTCTTTTACAAAGGCAGTATCTACGGTAGAATGTTCTTTAAGGACTCCTGAATCTCTTCCTAAATAAGGAGCTATAAGTACGTAGCCGTCTATATAGCTTAATGCCATATTTTTTCTAATTTTACTATACTTAATATAATTAAGTACTAATCCCCCACCTGATGAGTGACCTCCAAGATATATTGGAACGCCCGGATGAGCGTTTCTTACAAAGAGAGTCGCCGTAGCAACATCATTCAAAACTTGTATAAAGTGAGGAGCATCACCTCGTGTACCTTCCGAATGGCCGTGGCCCCGAATATCAAAAAGATAACAACCAATATTATAGTCTTCTGCAAGTTGCTTTGCAAAATACTGGTATAGGGCACTACTATAAAATCCAGCACCATGATAAAAGATAAGACATGCTTCCGGTTTATCGGGAACATACGAATAATAGACTAGTTTTATACCATCAGAAGCAGGTAAATATGCGGGCTGTTTTACGGTAAAATCTTTTAAAATATCTAATTCGCTCGTAGAAAAAGGCACTGCAGCTCCTTGAAAAGTAGAGGTTAGTAAAAGACAGTGAATGCTTAAAGAAAGTTTCATAA
>JACDFK010000061.1 GCA_013815795.1 Candidatus Babelota bacterium
CTCTAAGGCCCTTTTTAATGAGCTTCAAAAAACACATCTTACGATGCCTTCACTACTTTCTCTTACCGAAAATGAGATTAATCAGTTAGCACATGAGTATGTCGAACAGATAACTTCAAAAGAGACCTTTAAAAATCTCCTTACTCTCACGGAGAAAGATAAGATGAGACTAAGTACCGATCGACCTTTAAGTTTGAGAGAATTTAGAGAAAGAGTACATCAACTTCTGGTGCTTAAATCATCTAAGAATAACCTCGCTGAAATAACAGAGTTCAATCCTGCTTATAACCTTGCAGATCAAGACCTGGCACAGGCGGTACGCCTTGGTAAAAAAGCTCTTAAAGATCCTCAAATTATGGCTTTATTATGGAGTAAACTAAAAAATCAAAATAAGATTGCCACCTTGCTTGGAGTAAACAGATCCTCCGTTAACCGTCGATGTATTGAATTTAATCTTAAATAAGTAAAGATCGTAAAGTCGCTCATGCTACCGCCTTATACAAAATTTATCAGCCGATAGTGCAGTATCCTTACTATTTTTGAAACACTAGAATATGAAGAAAAGATAGGAACTAAAAAACAGTATCTACGTAAAAGCAGATAGATAAAAATAATACTATTTTTATCTATCTGCTTAATTAATCTAGAACAGATTTATTACTCTTCGTAAGGAGGGACACCATGAGCACATTGAGGCTGGTTATTTTCATTGAAATTCTTTTGTACCAAACCTTGCCCAACAACTGTTGACATAACTACTAAGTTGGCCATTAAAACAAGACTAGCGACAACTAACATTTTAGTCATTGTACTTCCCTTAAAAATAAAATTGTTATACAAACCACTACAGTTCAAACCAAAACATCAAACTTTATTTATTACTCTTCGTAAGGAGGAACACCATGTTCACATTGAGGCTGATTATTTTCATTAAAATTCTTTTTGACCAAATTCTGAGCAGTAACTGTTGACACAGCTGCTAAGTTAGCCATTAAAACAAAGCTAGCGACAACTAACATTTTAGTCATTGTACTTCCCTTAAAAATAAAATTGTTATACAAACCACTACAGTTTAAACCAAAATATCAAACTTTATTTATTACTCTTCGTAAGGAGGAACGCCATGTTCACATTGAGGCTGATTATTTTCGTTGAAATTCTTTTTGACCAGATTTTGTCCGACAACTGTTGACATAACTACTAAGTTGGACATTAAAACAAGACTAGCGACAACTAACATTTTAGCCATTGCACTTCCCTTAAAATAAAATTGTTATACAAACCACTACAGCTCAAACCAAAACATCAATAATTTTTTTAAAGTTAATCACATTAAGTAGCACTAACTTTGATTAGTTGCAACTGCTTAAAACTACAACTGATTCTTAGTTTATGCGAGGCATTGAAAAAGTCAATAGTTTTTAAAAAACTTTACAACACTATCCCAAACTCCTTTAGTAATAATGAAATCGGCGTATTTATGTTAAAAATTCGACGACATCCTTAGTATTTAATACCCACTATTTTTGACAACTTTTAGCATGTCTTTTATAGTAATGGTATGATTTTTTAAAAAAACAAGAATAATAGACCAGATAGAATTACAAAATGTTCTCGAGAGCAATTTTACTAAAAAATCTCTGGTACCTGCTTAGTCAAAAAGGAACTTTGTTATTATGCTGCAACCCCTCGTGACTTTTACTACTATGCTTGCCAATCCCATCGTATTATTTGCGATTATGGCACTTTCCTTCATATGCAAGCTTTCAATACTTTTCCTGTGTATAAAATATGTATCTAAAGATCCAGCAAATCGCCTTCTCTTTTTCTTATTTGTTCTTTTTTTAACAGCCGCCCTTTTTGATGATACGTGCCATATAATATCTTTTTATGTTCGTAAAATCATAGTAATAAAAGGGCCAATTCAATGGCTCACCTTTTTAAATAGAATAGGGTGGGCTTTTTTTATGACTCAATACCAGGCAATAGCATTTTTTTTAGAATATCTCACTACTAAAAAAATCAAATTCGGCTTCTTAAATACTTTTACTTGCATAGTTAATGCGCTCATTAGCTGCTCATTTTTATATCTTGCCTTTTTTAAATACTATCCCATCGTTGATCCCGGGAGTAAAGAAATAATTACCTTCTTTGAGATCAAGCTCACTCAAATAGCATACATTTACCTTCCCTTTTTGTTTGCTCCTAAATTTTACGCACTTTATAAAAAAATACAAAACCAAGAAATTCCAACTATATTAAGCCATCAACTACGGTATTTAACGAGCTTTTTTATTCCTTATCTCTTACTTGAAACAGTTAACTCTCCTTACTCCTATCTAGGATATTTTTTTTCCTTAGCCATGAATGGCACCTACTTCAGCATTCATTTCTTTTTCCCTTTGACTACGATGCTATGCACTTATGCTATCTACTTTGTAAGTAAAAAGATGATGGGACTACGATTTTTAAACATAAAAAAGAACGTTGAATCAAAAGAGAAATTTAATTTTCTCTCGCAATTTAAAGATATTCTTGAACAGTTAAGTTATGCTACGGCGCTTAAAGAGCTTGCTCATCTTACGCAGACCTTTTTCCAGTCGGCCTTTGCCATTCCTTTAGGCAGAACGCGTCTCTATGTACGAAAAGAAACACAAGAAAAGGACGATTACGGATCTTTCGATGTGTTTAATATTGGGGAAAAAGTAGAATACTTTATTGGCAAACAGGAAAACCAAAAGATATTACAAGAGCTAAAAAACTCAAAAATATTCATCCGAGATGAGATACATTTTAGTTATTTCTATGAAGAAGATAATAATAACAAAGAGATACTCGAGTTTCTCGAGAGCATAAATGCTGATATATTTCTTCCTATCTATGAAAGAAATACCATAACCTCCTATGTAATTGTAGAACTTAATTCACGTCCACAGAAACTCTTTACTAATAAAGAACGAGATGAAATGCTTGTCTTTACGAGCTACTTAAGCAATATTATTAACATCTTAAAATACAGCAATATTGAAATACTCCATCAACGCCATAAACAGCTAACAGAAGAGGTCTACTTAAAGCATCAAGAAATTAATCAGTATAAAGAAAGTATTCGTTCGTTTATGCGTTCGAGTAAAGGTCGAAAAATCGGTATTGTCTTTTATAAAAACCGCCGATTTAGCATGGCAAATGATGCAGCTCAAGAGCTTATAGCTATAGATATTAATGTGACTCTTGGTCATTCCTTAACACAAGCGTTTAAAACGATCGCTCAAAAAGTCCAAGACTATAAAACTTCTCAATCACTCATAACACGTGATGTTCAAGGCCAACGAATAGTTATTGCGGGTATACCAAGCCTTGAAGAAAATGCTACGATTCTTCTTATATACTATCCAGAAATTTCAGATATCATAAAATCACAGTTTGACCAGCTTAAGGACCCTTCTGCGTGGGACTATCTTCTATATCTTGAAACAACACAATCAGGACAGCTTATTAATCAACTTATACCTAGCAACAATGAAAAGCTCCTTACCTTTAAAATTAACTTACTGGCAACAGCACTGAGCAAAAAAGCAACTCTTCTTCAGATTCCTGAAAATGACCTTGCTGAAATGGTACAGATACTCCATAGTATCAGCCTGCGCCAAACACTTCATAAAGCAAAACTCATCGGCCCAGAAAAAAACAATGATGTAATGCTTACCCTGTTTGGTCTTAATCCGCTCATGCAAAAGGATGAGATGCCTCCTTTATTAGAAAAGCTCGATACCGTAGGTACTCTCTTTATTGAGAATATCGAATACTTAAGTATAGAAACCCAAAATGCTCTTGCTCATTATATTACTCATGGCTTTTTTTATAAGTATAAAAGCGAGCATAAGATCTTTAGTAGTGTTCGCATCATATGCTCTACATACAAAAATCTACTTGAGTTAACTCATGAAGGTGCATTCTCTAAGGCCCTTTTTAATGAGCTTCAAAAAACACATCTTACGATGCCTTCACTACTTTCTCTTACCGAAAATGAGATTAATCAGTTAGCACATGAGTATGTTGAACAAATAACTTCAAAGGAGACCTTTAAGAACCTTCTTACTCTTAGTGAAAAAGATAAGATGAGACTGAGCACCGACCGTCCTTTAAGCTTGAGAGAATTTAGAGAGAAAGTACATCAGCTTCTAATGCTCAAATCATCTAAGAATAACCTCGCTGAAATAACGGAATTCAACCCCGCTTATAACCTTGCAGACCCTGATATGGCACAGGCGGTGCGCCTTGGCAAAAAAGCTCTTAAAGATCCTCAAATCATGGCTTTATTATGGAGCAAATTAAAAAATCAAAATAAGATTGCCACCCTGCTTGGAGTAAACAGATCCTCCGTTAACCGTCGGTGTATAGAGTTTAATCTTAAATAGGCTTCGCACGCCGATAGAGTACGTATAATAAAAAATTCTCATCCCGGGTAAAAAAATATTTCGTCCGCTTTTTTTCCAAAAACAGATTTCTACACAAGAATTCTCACCCTAAAAATAGAGGGATGAAAAGACTACCATTTCAACCTGCTATGTGCTTGAAGAAGCCTCTCGAGTGACACTCTGAGGTATCTACGATTCACCAACAGCCTAGAATATCTTGCAAAAAACAAAATTTTAAATGACTGTTTCTTATCCTTAAAACCCTCGTTTAACGAATATCGTTTAACGAATAGTAGAAGGCCACGTTTGAGGATTCAAAAAATTTTCTTCTAAACTATTGACTTTTCCACTACCGCACATAAACTAAGAATTAGTAGAGAGTTTGAGCAGTTACAATTAGTAGAAGCTGCAGCTACACAGCATAATTAGCTGTAAATAGTAGAGAAATATCGATTTGCGACTATGGTTTGTTTGTATAACAATTTAATTATCTAAGGAGATTGCAGTGGCTAAACTATTAGTTATCGCTAGTCTTGTCTTAATTTCCAACCTAATGGTTGTATCAACGGTTTTTGGAAAACTTCAGAGTGTAAAACCTTTGATTAGTCTTTCTCACCCAGTACCACCATTCGATGACGATTGAGCTAATGTATCTTTCGTAAATTACAAAATAAGCACACAAAAGTACTATTACTTTTATGTGCTTATTTTTCATTCTGAGCATTATTCCAAAGAAAACTTAAAGTATGAAATGTGCGATAAAGATAACAGCTAAAATTAGCTCAGACAAAACTATACCCGTAGTAAGAATTGATTCAAAAGATAACTAAAACTGCTCATTCACCTAATGCATTATGCCTGTAGCAGCCTAATAGACATTACAGCCAATAAATTCTAGACACTTTAAAAATCAAACTTTTTGGAGAAAACTCTTCATCCGGCTGAGTTACTTCTATAAGAGCATAGATCTTCTGTGTGACATTTCCTATTTTGCAATACGATACTACTGAAAAGGAAGTCACCGCGAAAGTGGTCGCAAGCATTACCTTTAACACTGGATCGAGAGCAGCATATTTTTTTCCATAGACGGGCTCAAATATCTTATCCCAGTCTAAAAACCAGTTCATCGAACTTTTAACACCTTTTGCGAGCGCTTTACTGTCTTTACTTTCGGTAAATCCTAAGAGCTTTTTAACCGAACGAGACAAAAGAAAAGGATTAATTTTCGAATCAAAAAAACCTAGAGTAAATAGGTCCATAAGAGCAAAAGACCGGTCAGTAATCTCAGTGTTGAGAAAAAGAGAGTCTTTAAATTTTTCAAAACCTCGAATGCGTAAGAGCTCAGAGGGATCATCGGGAGACCTTTTAAACTGATTTCTAAAGTCTTTCAATGCATTTTTAATACTCACTTCTTTTTCGTTGCTTACTAGTTGATCAATAAAAGATAGAGGGTCTTTTCTTTCTAGAGGCTGTGGGGGTGCTCTTTGGGGCCCGGGCCTCTGCGGACCAGGTTGAACAGGCGCAGCCTTTTGCTCTTCTTCTTGCATCTTTTTTTCTTGATCTAATGAGTTCTCTAAATAGGCAAGGCTTATTTTTCCTTGCTCTGAAGCAATATAAATACGGATCGAACCTTCAAGTCCATTATTTCCCTCTAAATCAAAAGTTTGCCATCTGTTCAAGTAGGGCAGTACTTTAGTCGCCCACTGTTGATAGTTATCTTTTTTTTCACCCGTAGCTCCTTGCGCAGGCGGACTTTTTGCCGGTGGACCTTGCGGTTTTTGCTCAGCTTCTTTAGCAAGAACTAACGACAGTTGACTCAGAGCAATCTCGATCGAACTCAAACTAAGCATTCTCACACGTCCCTTATCAAAAGAAAAACGCGCTTGTCTTTGATAGCTAAATACTTGTCTAACGATAGCGGTAACAAGACCAATAGAAAGAGAAATAACCAGCAGAGTCAACACTATTATATAACCAGGTTTTTTTGTCATGACTTTTTCCCATTTTTTCCAAATATATCAGAAGCAATTCGCTCAATTCTTTGAGAAAGAGACTCTTCTCGCGGTTTATAAGGTGCATAGGCGGGAACCTTTATCAAAAATTCAAAATCATGATCGCTTCCCGTAGCATCGGTAACAACTCCTGAAATTTTTACATATGCAGGGATTAAAGCTTTATATTTTTTCCAAATATCGGACTCTTTCCACTCCTTGAGCACCGCTGTAGTTACCGGGTGCTTATCAGCTACAGGAAGAGCTTGTTGCGTAGCGCCTGCAGGTCCCGCTTTTTTTTCAACGATTTCAATAAGGGTAAACTCATACTGAACCTGCTTTATTCCCGATAAAAGCTCATAAGAAGGAGTAAAAGAAGCCCCTTGAAGCTCCTGCCCCTGAAGCTTTTCTGTACTAAAGCGATACATAAGTCGATACAACGAAGGCCTTTGAGGATCTCGCTCAAGCAGGTAAGCAACTCTTCTTACAAAAGGTGAAGGAACACGAGCTCCTTTTGCGTCAAGCATGTGAAGACCACCGGTCGTAATGAAAGACCAGTATACATTTTCCTTCTGTGCATCAAAAACCATAACAGGCTCTATAGCAATAGTTTCGGAACCTTTTTCAGGACTGTTTTCTGGAGGTTTTTGATCAGCAGTCTTTCCAGTCGCAGCCTTCTTTAACTGCTCTTCTTTTTTATCTTTTTCGGCATAGGCCTGTATACTACTGTAAGGGGAAAACATTCCTATCACATCTTTCTCAATGTGAGTATAAAAAGCAACATAGGGTTCATCTACTTCGATCACATTCACAATACGGCGTACTACCTTACGAGTTTGATTTAACAGTTGAAAAAGACTTAAAGAGATAAGAGAAGCTAATAAAATAGCAACCATAAGCTCAGCAAGACTAAAACCTTTTTTCATTGCGATGCCTCAGGTTGAGGAACAAAACGAAGTCGTGCAACGGTCTCTTTTTTGACACCAAAAGGCGTTGGCCATTCAGCTTCTATTTTTTCTAAACGCAACTGCTTTAAGGCAGTTAATGACTTATCAGCAACAGCTCCTATGCTATAGTTCATACGCAATGAAGGATGTTCAATAGTTTTACTCTTCACAGTTTCACGCTTAAACAGCTGATCGCGGTCAATTTCAACAAAAAAACTTCTTATATAGGGAATTCTATCGATGAGTGCATGAGCCGTGAAAACCCCACGAGATAAAACCCCTTGTAAAGAGAAAAGCGTAGTCACCGATATTCCTAACATAAGAACAGCAATCAGCACTTCAACAAGACTTAAACCTGGACGGGCTCTATTCATAGAATAATTCCTTAGTGATAACGAAATACGGAAGTAAACGGATTTAAATAGAATTCATATCGACCACTACGAGGATTGTTTCTTCTTACCGCATGATCTATAATCACCAACCGAACTTCTTGACTAATCCCCTCTTGATTAATAAGAAAATAGACAGAGTCTTTTTCTCCACTCCCCGACATAAACTGACTTTTACCGTTAATTCCTACATCGGAGATCTCGATACTCTCAGGAATCAGGAGCGGCTTAGCAAGAGACTTTCCTGAAACCGTTTGCATGTCGACTTTTTTACCAGTTATAGAAAAAAATATTCTTAAAGGTTCGCCTCTAGACTGAGCCTCTATCACCGATTCACTCACGAGTCTATTAAGGTGCGAAATAAACGTCTCAGCCTCTCGACGAGGCGATCTTAAAAAACGGGGCATGCCTATGACTGCTACAATACCGATAAGCATTATAACAATCATAAGCTCTATAAGAGAAAACCCCTTGTTCATTCCTGAGATTTAGGAGAAAGAATATGAGCATCACCCGTAGATCCGGTAGACTCGAGACTATAAGGAGGACGCGCCCCTTTTGCTCCTAAGGTATAGACAAATTCTTTACCCCAGGCATCTTTGAGCTCATCTTCAGTTGCAACTGGTTCGCCCCATTTTTTTCGCAGTTGTGGCTTTTGAGGACCCTCACTAAGTTCTCTTAGTTCGGTCGGATACTCTCCAACCATAGTATTGTACTGTTCAATAGCTGAATCTAATGCAGCAAGCTTTGAATTAGTAGTTGAAGCTTTCACTCGCTGAAGCATCCTCAATCCACCAAAAGCACCCGCTGCTAAAACACCTATAATCATAATAACAATAGTTATTTCAATCAAGCTAAAGCCCGGCTTATTGCGCCTCATACGACTATCATTTACGCATGATTTTTGTGTAATGTGTACCATAACAACATCCTTCCTTAAAATTATTGTAACTTATCTGCCATATTCGTAAGATTTTGAAGAGGGAGCATAACGCCCGCAATTACAAAACCGACCACCACAAACATAATAACAAGCATTACAGGCCCTAGCAAAGCCGTGAGCCCATCTGCTCTTTCTTTGAGATCATCTTCATAATAACGAGCAACTGCTAAAAGCATCGCATCAAGCTGTCCACTTTGTTCACCCGTATTTATTAAATAAATAGCGATAGGTGGAAAG
>JACDFK010000007.1 GCA_013815795.1 Candidatus Babelota bacterium
AGCGTACCCTCTAACCAGGAAGGGATTTCCCCTTGGATACCGAGCTCAGGAAGAACAGTTTCTTTATCCAATGAAGTAAATTTTAACAGCTCTGGATGAGCCGAAACCTTTTCTTTATGCTCTTTAAGTACCTTTTTAAAAACTACTTTTTTGTGGTTCCAATAGTAAAGATCATAGGCAGCTACCAATGTACCTACCACCGCTATAGAAATACCAACTTTTTTTATATATCGTTTCATCAAAAAACCCCGTTTGTTGTACTATTAATTAAATCTAACTTAGTTAGATTTAATTTCAAATGTTAGAATATGTCAAATTATGTATTTTCATTGGGAACAAATCATCAGATTTATACGAAATTCATTACCATTATAAAACCAAAAAGATAGAATAAAGACCTCGTTACTATGGTGATCTACTAGAAAAATACAACGTTCTTATGACCTTTTCTATAAAAAAACAGATAGAAACATTCCCCCTTTTTAACCCTTTTATAGAGAGAGCATTACCATTGAGTTTTTACAAACAGTAGAACTCATGCGAGGGCCTGAAGCCTCCTTCACGGCGAGCCATGTACTCTACTACTGGCCACGACACTCTTATTCATAATTTCCTAGCACGAAAAAGGTCTGGAATGTAAAGATCTCTAATCTTTCTAGGAAATTATGGAAAGAGAGTTAGTGAATTATTGATTAACTTGTAAAAAAAAGTATAGAGTAAAAAGAGTATGAGAAATGAGAGAAAAGTTATACGGCTAAAATTGCTTCCTCCTCTAAAAACCTGGTAACCAGCACGCTGATTATCTTCTTTAACCGGTTTTTAGATAAAGAGCACAATTTTCGTTTTTTCTCGTAAAGTGCAGAAATTCAGGGGGTTTATACAGTAAAATGTGTAAACGAACACCGGGCACGTGAACCAAAGGAAAATAATATTTTTGTAAGTAAGGAGATACTGATGAATCGGATGAAGACGCTTTTGTATTGTGTACTTATTAATGGACTTTTTTTGATTTCGGGAGATCTTTCAGCCTGGCCTAGCGGTTCAGATTTATACTCAGGAACAACCTCTTCTAATTTTATTACTCGCTGGGGATTTCAGCTTTTGTGTAACCATCAGTTCGATCCAAGAACCGGCAAAAACGATTGGGCGACCACTATGGCTCCCGGCGGCGTTAGCTTCGATCCTGCAGTTGTTAAAGCGGGTGATATAATTTTTGTAAGGAAAATAGAACTTTTTATGCAAATGATGCATCCTCAAATTACCGTGCCTTATATAATTATTACTCATGGAGATTTTCTTGAAACAAATGAAGACGAAAAACTCCGCTATTTAGACCATGAAAAAATTATCGCCTGGTTTTCTATTCATCCGCCAAAAGCATGGCATATAAAGTATTTCCCTATTCCCTTAGGAGTGTATCAAAAAAAAGACCTCTTTGTTCGACAAAAAGAGCTGAGCGCTTTGTTTAAACAGTTACGAGATAAGCCTAAGACACATTTACTTTCTGGAATTTTTGATACTACACTCGTCCCCGAAAGAGCAAAACTTGCAAAACTTTTTAAAGAAAAGCCTTTTTATACAGCAAGTAAATCCGGTATGTCGTTTGAACGCTATATGAAAACACTTGCTTCAAGTGTCTTTACGCTTTCCCCTCGTGGTTGGGGACCGGATTGCTATAGAACGTGGGAAGCTCTTTTAGTAGGAACCATACCCATTGTCAAAAGAGGAGAATCTGGTATTCTAGAGCGTGCAAAAAATAATCTTCGTAACTATTTTTTCCCTTTTAATGAAACAATTCATGCTCAGTTAGATAGACTTTACGATAATTTGCCGGTGCTTGTGATTGATGACTGGGATGAGATTACTGAAGAATTTTTAAAAAAGAAATATAAAGAGATAACCTCAAAAAAATATAATATAAATATGCTCTACATCGAATACTGGCACAATATTATTTTAACAGTTCAAAAAGAATATTTAAAAAACTATATATCACACCCCCCTCAGCTTACTAAAACAGTGAAAAAAAATGATAAAGAATCCTCGAATGCTCACCCTGCACGCCTAAAAAAGTCCAAACAAAAGGCGGTAGCACTAAACAAAACAGAAAAAGAAACCGATATAGGAGTCTCCACTGCTCAAAGTGAGTATCTGCTTAAGCGTAAAGAAAACCCTTTAAATGCTCCTATGACAGACATAACTATACCTTTGACAGATAAAGAGAATCTGAAATATTTATATAATGATTCCAACGAGTATCTTAGGAAACCACAATACAATCCGGCCTTTACAGTGCAAAAAGACACAGAACTCACTGCGGCTCAAATCTTATATCTAAATAAATATAAGCTTAATTCCTCACCGCTAGAAAAAACAGAGAAAGAGAACGATAAAGAACTGTATACCGCTGAAAACGAATTTATACATAAAGTTAAAGCATCTTCTTCGCGAAGAAAAAGAAGGAAAGAGAGAAATAAAAAACTTTCTGCTGAAATAGAGGAATACGCAAAAAAGCTTGACCAAAATGTAGTAGTTTAAAGAATACTACTACCGATCAAGCGACATTTCATTCTTCTCAAGAACCTCTGCATAATGAGTCGGATGCAAAAAGTTTTCAACTTAAAAAAAGCTTGATGGAGAAGCATACCCTCAGAACATTTGACAGATATCTTACTTATAAACTCACTAACATAAAAATTAAAAGATTATGAGTAAGATATCAAAAACCGCGGTGAAGAGCAGGCACTAGTTATAGAGCATAGGAGGATGACCTATTCATCTACATGGCTTTTAACGCACCTAAGGCAAAAACCTCTGACACAGTCAATCAGAAAGAAGCATATTCGCCAAAATCTAAAAATTCATACGCTAAATCGCATAGTTTAAACTGATCCCGCTCTACTGTTTTAGTAGAGCGGGGCCTAAAAACTTCTTGAACTAGTGTAACATTGCTTGTTATATGGTAAATCTACTTATGCCTTTTTTTTCAAAAACTATTGATCTGCTTATAAGAAAAAGCATACAATAAAACTACGTTAACCATCATACCTAAGCGTGGCAACTACAAGCTTCCTTAAAAATTTAAAATAAAAGAAGTTTTTATAAAGCGAGGCACGAACACTGTTTTATAGGAACCTAAAAATGATGTGTTTAAAATAAGAGTATAAATCTTTTAGAAACCAGAGAATAACAGTATAAAGCAACAAAGAAGGAGTTCTTATGAGACAGTTATCTATACCACTTTTTTATATTTTTCTTTTAGGAATACCATCAACCCTCACGTGCGTGGAATCTACCAATAAAGCTCCCTTTTCTAAGAAAATAGATTTTTTTAAGTCTATGAACTGGGGTAAAAAGGGTAATCACCAAATTAATGAAAAACTTCCACGGCTAAAGTTACTAAAGGCTCTCTATGATCGAAATGATGCAAGTCAAAAAGCTGTTCAAGGTAAAGCTGTAATACCAAAAATAGTACACCAAATATGGGTCGGTCCCAAAACACCTCCCGCAATTTTCCAAAAATCCCTTGAAAGTATACATAAATATCTGCCGGGATGGGAATATAAACTATGGACCGATGCTGATATTCCAAGCCTAAAACTCTATAACCAAAAGTTTTATGACTTATCAAAAAACTATGGCGAAAAAGCTGATATTCTTCGTTATGAAATTTTATATAGATATGGTGGAATATACCTTGATGTAGATTTCGTCTGCTTAAAGCCTTTTGATGATCTTCTTCAGTATGATCTATGGACTTCCATCTATCCACCTGACTCTAACGCCGATATAGGAAACTCTATTATAGGAACTATACCAGAACATCCTCTTTTATGGGACTGCGTCGTAACACTAAAAGATGATTGGTACTCCTTTAACACGGGACATTTACTGGATGTAGTTTATAAAGCTGGTCCTGTACATTTTCAAAAATCTTTTATGAAATTTATTAATGATAACACTACCAATATTATCGCCTTTCCTGCATCCTATTTTTATCCTGTCGACTTTAAAAGTAGACCGTCTAAATCAAAAAACTCTGCTAAAAAACGTGAGGATAAGATCACCTCAATGATCAAGCCTGAAAGTTATGCTATACACTATTGGGCAGGATCCTGGTGGAACGCTAAAGTAAAAAACAAGTAAAAAACAACATAAAAGATCAAACCAGGAGACTCTCTCAAAAGGGTCTCCTGAACTCTCTAAACGTGTATAAAAAGCATCAAAAAACTTAATTTTTTCTAAGATACCAGATAAAGTAAACTTCTCATAACACGATTACTAGTAAAAACTAACAGGTACAAGACAGGTGCTGTAACTATTTTTGTTGCTACTTATTCGATTAAAGGAATTGCTTCGTTAGAACTGAATTAGTTCTTTTCTTCTAACGGAAAAACTGCTCCGATTGTTAAAAAGTTTAATTTCATTAGACAAATCACAACCACTCAGAAGCACCTAACCTCACCGTGTGCTATTCGAGCGAAAAGCCATACAAGCTTTCCCCTACTATACGACCTAAAGATTAGAAAAGAGCATTGCGAAAAACGAGCAGCCCCTATTGGAGTATGAAATCCTTTAAAATCTTTAGGAAACTGTCCGTTAAAACCTTCTCGTTTGGTACCTCTACTATAAAGGCCAGACTTTCACCGTCGATGCCCTGCTTTAATGAAAATCACCCATTTTTCAGAATGAAATGAGAGAAAAATCTGTTTAGAGCTCACAAAACAGACGTGAACTTCTTCAAAATTCAGCTCTATAAGTAGTTTAAAAAAAGGTCTACCAAAAATCTACGATAGTAGAGCACCTATTTTTCTTACACTACACTACTTCACTCTTTCGGTAAAAGATCAGCATTCTTAATAAGAGTCTCAATGGCTTGAGCTGCCGCTACGCGCTCCACAGCAACATAATGCATTCCTTGTTTTGCTGTTAAGTATCCCGAGTAAGCAATATATAATTTCATTAAAAAAGGCATTATAGAGGTGCTTTTTAGAGCTTGATTTTCCTCAAAAAAAGGTTCATTGTGGAGCTTATTAAGGTCTCTATATATATCAGATACTACGAATGCTCCTCCTAGAAATCTTACATAAGAAAATACTTGCGTATAAAAGTGAGCAGACTTCAACACCTGCTCTGTTCTTTTTTCTGCCTTTATCAGGAGACATTCTCTTATAATTTCATCCAGAGCGCCATCTCTCTTTAAAAGATAGGTCGTTCTCTCTACATCTCCCTGCTGGACCGCCGCGCTTAACTCTTTGTAGTCCTGCTTAGCATAAGTAATAGCACAAGAAGACATCATACAAAGAAGGCTTACAGCTGTATATTTTTTTACCATTTTTTTCCTTATATCGGTATCGCTCTTAAATAATTATAAGTAACACGTACAAGAGAATACTATCAATCATCCTCTCACAACAGTTTTCATCGTACCACATACCCTAAAAACTTTGGTGTGGTTTTAAACTGTTCAAAAGACACTGCATATTACTCTATAGCGTTCGTTGTACCCTCATGTGCACCACGAACTTCTTCATGTAATGAAAGATCTGAAACAGCCAATTCATCGCTTTGACCTGATGAAAAAACAGTATCAGTTATAGTTTCTAATACTCCATCTTTTTTTTCCCCATCAGTCAAAAATCTTTTAACTACACTTTGTAGGTGTTTTGCACTCTTTTCGCGAGCGTTAAATGCACTGGTGCATTTCCAACCTCGTAATGCAAGAAAAACTCCCAGCGATGCTAAAACAGTTCCACTAGCTGCATTAAAAGACATGGATGTATCGTGAATCAGCTTATTGTTTCTCCATTGAGTAAAAGGATTTTCACTTTCGTTTAATCGGTTCCAAAAACTCGGCCACTTCTTATAAAGCTGGGAAACCCCATAAGACCCTCCGATTATTCCCAGAATAAAGGCTCCACCATCCCATATATTTGGTCTTAATGAAACTGTCTCTTGAGAGCTGCATACTTCTTCTACTGCAAGTACGAGCAACTCTTTACTTTTCGTATCGGTAAGAGGATGTTTTTCTAACAACTTTTTTACACGTGTTGTATCCATATTTTCAACTGCCACAAGCAGTTTAGCCAGAGTGCGACGATCAGTTGAACAAATAAAATTCACCGAAGCACATAATAAACCTATCACCATATATTTTTTCATCGTAAATCCTTCTACTATAGAATAACGTATGTTAGTTGCTTTGAAGCTATCACAATGCATCTATCTAATTTCAATTCTTTTGCTCATACTAGTCTTAGAGTCCACAAGCCTCTTCTTCAGGTAGTTCCGAAGCATTTTTAATAAGTGCCTCAATAGCTTGGGCTGTCATAAGGCGCTCAACAGTTATACAGTTCAATGCTTTTTTTGCGGTGCGGTATCCTACATACGCAATGAAAAATTTCATCATAACGGGCACAATAGAAATTCCTTCTGAATGTCTCATTTGATTCTCGTTATTATCATCTGCTACTACAACCTGTTCCCTTTTAAGATCTTTATACGTATCACACACCAATAAAGATCCCGCTAAAAATTTTAAACACTCAAATTTTTTACTATACGATGAACTACTCTTAAGTACAGCCTGTGTTTCTCTTTCAGCTTTTATAAGTAAGCATTCTTTCATTCTTACATCAAGAGCACCCTCTCTATTAAGAAGATAGGTCAACCGATTTACATCTCCGCCCAAAACTGCATCACTCATCTGTTTATAGCTCTGCTTAGCGTGTACCATACATGAGGAACTAACTAGAAAAAGAAGGCCTATCACCTTATATCTATGTATCATTTTTTCCTTAACTCTTTACATTAGTACGTGAACTGTATACCAACAACGAATATATTCAAACTATCTTCGATCCGTCCTCTTCTAGCTAACTATCACAATCCCAGAAAACAAAAGCCTTCTGTATGCTTATGCCGATCCAACAGTACATTTTCTTACTCGTGCCCTACTTCACTGTGCGCATTGCCTACACGACTAGTATCACTAAGAACGGAAGTTTCATTATTAGAAGCATTCCCTTCGCTTGCAATAAAAATATGAGTAAGAGCATTTTGAATCTCTTTAGCATTTTTGTTAAGACGCTTCAAAGCACCAAATTTTTTCCAGCTTTGTGTTGTAAGATACACCCCAACTGATGTAATAAAAGAACCAATAGTTACACAGCCCACCGTCTCGATATCCACTCGATTGGTGTACTTGTTACGCTCTACAAACAATGATTCGCCGTCTTCAAATCTTGAATAAAGTGTAGAAAATGCATACAAAGAAGCCACCGCCCCCACTCCCGTAACTGTTAACCCTGAAAGAAAATTGAAAAAGTTACGTCCGCCTGTTGTCATACTATTTGTATGATTTTTAACAGATTTTTTTACTGCAGCTAAGAATCGTTCTTTACTCTTCATATCACTACTATCTTGAAGAGGTAGTAGTTGCAAAATCTGCTCTTTATCCATCTGCTCTATAGCAATGAGCATCGTAGCTTCATTACGCAGCGTATTCGCGCGTATCACAGTAACAGGAACACATAAAAAACCTATCAACATACACTTTTTCATCATATTACCCCTTTGTACTAGATACTCGATTGTTTTATCACTTAGAAAACCTCAGCGTACGCGTATTTATTCTTTAATAATTAGAAATTTACCTTTCAATTACCTCCTTCTGAATAAAATTGTCATTACCAAAACTGTATAATTTTTTCTTACAATCGAAAAATAGGAGATGCATAGAAAAAACCTCCTAAAATCGATCGTATAAAGAAATCATTCTTTACCTATACCTAAAAAAGAACCGTTTCTTTTGTGGGGCAAAACTATACAATTTTAGATAACTAAATATGAAAGATTTCTTTTAAATCATCACGCTGTTTCTCTTTTTATAAGCACTGCAAGAAGTATCATTATATTTCATTAACGTGAGAGGGACTTTTCCCAATTAAGTTATTATACATTAAATACACCGTAAAGAAAAACAGTCTACGTTGAGTAATGGCGCTCTTGTAGAAGGCCTCCTTTAGACAGTAACTATCATCCTATAGTGTGTTAGTATGCTCTTGTATACAGCAGAATTAAAAATGTTGAAGATTGTTTTTGAATTTCTTAATAAAAACATAAATTGATTAAATTTTTTTAAATTACACTAAAATAAAAAAATTATTGTAGTGTTGCGCTTTATAGATTCCCCTAAAAACAGCACATATACTTTTATTGGTGACTTTATCTAAAACGTAAAAACTATAGATCAAGAGAGCAGTAAAGCCTCCTTGTATAAAACAACGCTTTAAGAGAAACAGTTTGAAATTCTATCTGTGAATCAGATTACTAACCATCTTTTATTGATTTCTATCAAGTAAAAAGAATACAATAAAACCTAGAAAACTTTTACTTTTTATCTTTATAGGAAATAACACTATGCTTTTTTTCAATGAAAACATCGTAGAACTTGCAAGATTAAACACCTTTTTTAGAAAAGTGATTGCAACTACAGAAAGAACTCAAATCGTTCTTATGAACATAGAAATTAACTCAGAAATTGGAGAAGAACGTCATGAGGCAGACCAAATAGTTTTTTTTGTTTCAGGAGAAGGAAAAGCGATTATTAATGGAGAAGAGTCTCCGGTATTTCCTGGCCACTGTGTGATAGTACCCGCCGGGTCACTTCACAATTTTAAAAATACGGGAAAAGAAGATTTAAAACTTTATACTCTCTATGCACCGCCTCAACATCCACATGGAGAAATCGATAAAACGGAAGAATCTGCTCGATAGACTAGGCAGTATCGACATTTAAATAAGCCACAAAAAAGAACAAGCTAAATAAATAAGCAATTCAAAATTGATTTTGGTTTTCTCATAACGAGTTGCAATTCTTCTAAAATTCTTGATCTTATTGAAGAGACGTTCAATGAGATTACGTTTTTTGTAGAGACATTTATCATAATGTCGTTGCACAATTCTATTTGATCTAGGCGGTATCACAGCCTGAGCATTCATAGTTTTATTGATATACTCAACGATAAAGTCAGCGTCATATCCTCTATCAGCTAGGACATATTTAGTTTTTTGGTTCATTAAAAGAGGAATTGCTTGAGGAATATCATTTACTTGCCCTTCAGTGACAATAAAACGAAGAGGGAACCCAAGAGCAATGTATTTTAGTACTCAGTCCTCCTCTGGAACGCCCCAAAGCCTGGTTTTTTTTAAATGTAGCGGATTGTTTATGTGCTCGAACTATAGTTGAATCTATCATAAGATATTCATTCTTACGATCAGCGATCAATGTTTGAAAAATCTTTTCCCAGATTTTGTTTTTTGCCCAACGAGCAAAACGTTTATGAACAGACTTATATTTGCCATTGCGTTCAGGCAAATCAGACCAGCGCGCTCCTGATCGAATTATCCATAATACTCCATTTACAAAATTAAGGTTATCAACAGCATGTCTACCAGGATCTCCTTTTTTCCCGGGTACCAGTGATTCAATCTTACTCCATTGTTCTGTGGATAATTCATATCTCTTTGGCATACATTTATCCTCAGCTATAGCTTTTACATACTATTTAATTTAAATTATAAATTAATTCAAATTAAATGTCGATACTGCCTAGCTCACAAAGTCTATAAAATCTCGACTTTTAACTAAAAATATCTATAAGATAGTAGATACAATACTGGAATGCAGTATCGGTGGGATCCTAAAATTAATGCGAATGTTTTGCTACACCAACATTTTACTCCTATTAAAAGCTCTACAAAAAAAGAGGATTTTTATGATACGAATTACTGCTTCGCTTTTCTATCTATTTTTATTAGTATCATTCTCGAGGAGTTACAGCAGGGGGCCTACTCCTACATATGAACCTTCTACTACGGTGGACTTTTTTAGTTCAATGGGATGGTATATTCATTCTAACAATCGAAAAAAGAAAAAATATTTTTCAAAGGATACTCATAGGGCCAACTACTCACTCAAAAGAATACATGCTCTTAAAGCACTGTATGACAGAAATAGTTTCGCACATAAAAAAATCCAAGGAAAACCAGTTATTCCCAAGATAATACACCATATTTGGCTAGGACCCCTTACTCCGCCGGCAGTATTTAAAGAATCACAAAAGAGCATTAAAAAATACCATCCTGAGTGGGAATATAAATTATGGACCGATGCAGATATTCCAAAACTAAAATTGTATAACCAAAAATTTTATGATCTATCAAAAAATTATGGAGAAAAGGCCGATATTGTGCGCTATGAGATTTTATATACCTATGGTGGTATATATCTTGATGTCGACTTTATATGTTTAAAGCCACTCGATATACTTCTTCAATATGACCTGTGGGCTTCTATTCAACCGATAGACTGTAGAGGTGACATAGCAAATGGTATTATAGGTTCAATTCCGGGCCACCCTATACTTCAAGACTGTATTTACACCCTTGAAGATGACTGGTATACCTTTAATAAAGAAACTTCCTGTCCGATCAAAGCTGCTAAAGCGAGTGTATTCGATAAAGTAGGTCCTCGGCATTTTCAAAAATCATTTATGAAGTTTGTTAACGAAGAGGCAAAAAATATTATTGCCTTCCCTACAAGCTTTTTTTATCCTGTAGATTTTAGAAATCGGTTAGTTATGGTAAAGACTCCAACTACAGGACGCACAGAAAAAATACAGTCATATATAAAGCCTGAAACCTTTGCGATACATTATTGGGCAGGTTCCTGGTGGGATGCTACCGTAAAATAAAACTTATGAACACAGGGCCTTTACCTTCAAACTCAACAAGGCGCTAGTCTGTAAAACAATAGATTTACAAATTGCATTACTAAGAAAATCTCTATAAAATACTCACACCTGTTGAGATGCATAGCTCACCTACTCCCCTACGTAGTTTTTAAAACCGATCAAGGCTAAAAAATATAACAAGAGCTAAAAAGCTGAAGGATTATAGCCTTCAGCTTTTTAGCTCTTGTTATCTAAGCTTTTTAAATCGAAAATAGTACCGTTCTTCATGCAGCATCTTTTAGCTTTCTGTTGAAACTACAGCGTAACGTATACTAAGCCCTTGCTCAGTGCTTCAAAACAACTCTCCTCTAAAAGGAATATCTACATTCGTAAATGAAAACAAGAAAGAAACCAAAAATAGAGAATAAATAGGAGGGAATGCTTATCGAAGAACTATCTTCTCAAGCATTCTCTTAAAAATGATATATTTATACCACTTCAGTACTTTCTAACTCAGTACCATCTTTTGGTTCACTGCAAGAATCAGTACAAATATCTTCGCATTCCTCACCGCATTCCTCAGCAGATTTACCTAATTGATCCTGACATTCTTTTACACATGCGGAATCGCATTCTTGCAAACATCCTTCCAATGACTGATCAAGTACCGGCGTGACTGAAGCTTGACCCGAAACAAAGAGATCATAGTCAGAACTCTTTTGTGGATAGACGCCATAAGTATCATAATAGTCGTAATATATAGGAGGATACTCATTATATATAGAATAATAGGCAAAAGGGAAAATAGTAATAAAAAGAGGCCAATTAGATATATAAAGATAACGCCATTTAACAGAGCTTTTCCCAAAACCCCTGCGAAGAAAATCTCTTTGCTTGCCTATAGAGTTTTCTGTCCTATAGGTATCAAATTTTACCGGTCTGGTTAAATTCAGTGAGCCTCGCGTAAGATCACGAGCACCACGACGGTGGCGCAATGAACGATCAAAAGATCGTCGCGAATCAGCAGATTTTCGGCCTAACTTGCTAAAAGAATGAGGCCTCGTTCGAGCTGACGAACGTCTTCTAGAGAAATCTCCGCGCACATCTCCCGCAAGAGAAGAAGCCCCTTTGCGCCGAGAACTGTATCCACGTGCAGCAGCGTCCGAAGGACGAACCGCTGTACTCAAAGAAGAAGGAGCTGTTCTATTTCGAAAACCAAAATCTCGGGAGGAAGCACGTGCAGTACGAGTACGTGTGGCACTAGGTCCTGTATTTAAAGAAGAAGGCATCACAGTGTACCGTGAGCCCAAACCACGAGAAGAAACGTCGGTAGAACCTGCACTCATAGCACGAGCTCTTCCTTGTCCAGCACCCAAAGAGGGACTTGAAATACCGCGGCCTGATAAAGAAGAAGGCATCACAGTGTATCGTGAGCCCAAACCACGAGAAGAAACGTTGGTAGAACCTTCACTCATAGCACGAGCTCTTCCTTGTTCAGCACCCAAAGAGGGACTTGAAATGCCTCGGCTTGATGCTGCTGACGAGCTTCCTGAGCCTGCTGCTCCACGATTCATTGCTATCGCCATAGTTCCGTATGAAAGAAGAACTAGACCCATAATAATCATTTTATTGTTCATGTTAAAACTCCTGTTTGTTAAATAAATGCATACAAGCTTATGCAATGAAAAACCTTCATCCTTCTACTTTTCACTGGTACGAGCTAGATACATTTCTGTATTAAAAATTGTATTAAAAAACTAACTGCTTTCTTACTTAGAGTACTGGTCCTCTAAGAAGTCGTCTTCGTGGTACCACAGTTCTTATAAGACCTGCTTTACCCCTCTTATAAAGCACCTTTTCCCTTCTGATCGGCTTCGAGACTACCACTGTTGGTTCTTCAACAGTACCCACTACAGAAGGAATGACCGATTTAAAAGCAGGTTGTACTACAGTAGCGGTTGGTACACCTCTACGGGGAGCATCAACCTCCAAAACAGCTGAATAAGGTCTAGCAGGGACTACTGGCTTGACCAGACGATCTGTAGTTACTCTAACGGTAGGTGATACAGCTAAAGGAACAGCCTCTGCAACAGATGAATGTACAACACTCTCTGAGTTTTCTACGTTGACTAGGAAATCGCGTCCAGATCTGTTCCTAGTAGAACGTTGAGAAGTCCCCTCAAAAGCAGAACTTTCTTTGTCGATGAATGAGCGTTTTTTTAAACTATTTTTTGGTGGTGGTAAAATCGTTCTTTTTGATTCTGTATGGGGACTGCGAGATACACCTTCAGCGGAGCGACGTGGCATCCTTTTTGTCCCCGTGGAGATACCTTCACTACCGGTAGAACGTAATTCATCTGAATGCATTGCTATCATTCGACTACTGGACATTATACACAGTATACCAATCATAACTATTCTACTCTTCATAACGAAACTCCTTTTTTAAGAGGTTGGAGGAGAGCGTAGGTATCCTTTACCTAAGCCCTCTTTTCATCTAGCGTAACATTTTTTATATCATATTTTCAATATTTATAAAAAATAACATTATATTATTTCAAAATATATATAAAATATCAATAAGCCTTCTATTTTGTTTTAACGTACCCATTAAGGTACTTTTTAAAAAAGCAGGTCGATTTCTGTCATTTACTAGTAGTACTGTGACATAACCCTACAAGGGTTAAATTACGGGAGGTTTACCCTTAATGAGAAAACCTTATAGCTTCACCTCTCGGCGCTCAAAGCTTCCTTGTTTATATAAAACGATTTTCCTGTATCATACCTGATACAACGGGGAAAACTTATTAACCTGTCATAAGGCATGAGCACGTAGAGGCATCGTTAAAAGACAAGAAACTGTAACAGGAAAACATATAAAAAGATAAAATTTGAATGTCGCTTGAACAGGTGGTTAGTCTGCGGCACAAAAAAACCCTCTATCACCGCTTATCTAAACTTTTTTACACCAATTTTAGGGCACAAGGACTTTAAAGCACACCTGGTAACCCACGGAGAAAGTGGAGTACACACGTTTTGGCCCCACATGACCAGTAAGTAGTTCACCGAAAGCCAATACTGCTGTGGTACTACTTTCATTAGCTCTTTCTCTGTTTGATCAGGATTTTCAGTTTTCACCCAGCCTAAACGATTTGAAATTCGATGAACATGCGTATCAACACATATGACAGGAACACCAAAGCCTTCTCCCAAAACCAAATTTGCCGTCTTCCTTCCTACCCCTTTTAAAGATAAAAGTTCTTTTTCAGTAGACGGGACCCTACTATTAAAACGATTAATAAGCTCTAAGGAAACGGACACAATTGTGTGAGATTTTTTCCTATAAAATCCTAAAGGATGAAGAAGCTCCTCTAATGAAGAAAGAGGTATCTTTACGAGCTCTTCAGGTGAGCGAGCCAACTCAAAAAGCTTTCTGCAAATTCCGAAAGTAACCTTATCTTGAGCCCTTAAACTTAAAAGACAGGAAATTAATATAAGAAAAGGATCCTTTCCATACAGATCTTCAAGAGCGCTCACCATAGGTTTTTGCATCCCACTGGTGGCCTTTTCCAGAATTGTGAGCATTGTGACAATACGAGCAGTTAAAGGGGAAGTATTCATACGCTAGTAATTTAAGTAAAAGGGTTTAAAGATCTTTTTTACTGTAATCCGTAATGTAAAACAATGCAATAAAATAACCATTTAATCGGGAGAAGCATTCTTACAAAATTTAGAACTCCCTCTACCACCTGATTCTGAGCAAGATACCTCAGAACTTCCTTCACTCCTGATAGGTATAAAAAAAACAGTTAGAACTTTTAAAAATTTTTCTAGTGTAGACATCACAAATAACTCTGTTTTCTTGATTAATACAACTACCTGCGAGTAGCATGGGTATACCTATTTTTTGCTGACACCTTCTGTACCGAAAGAACCTTCCCTATGATACGATCATTTTTGCTAATTACTGCACTGATCATTTTTTCTCCTTTACGTGCTTCCTCTTTTTGCAAAGAGGAAGAATGCGATCTTCAACAAGCCTTCACTCTGCTTTTGAAAGACATCGAGTTACAAGAAGAGATCTTTCAAACCACCAGTGTTCTACTCGATAAGAGCAACAACCCTCATAGCTCACTGCTCTACACTCATAATAATCAGGAGGAAGATAATTGTTCAGCTTTACAAGAAAAAGTATCGCATACTCAACCAGATACGATTTCTTTGGAATGCTCACCTGACACTGAAAAAAATCTTTATGAAACTCTTATACAGAACAAAAAGCTCCTGATCTACTCGGGTCTTTTTCTGAGTTGCTGCGCCGCTCAAACCTATGTGTGGTACCTGGAATCATGTTTCTCGAGGAAAAATGTACAACAACCTAGAAAACCTGGCTCGCTTATAAGAAATAAACTCTCTCTCAAAAAAAATATCAAAAATACATAAATGTAGTACAAAACTGCTGGCTCTATCATCTGTTCTCTTACGATCCTTTTCTAATGAACCTCTCTACTGTATACAAATTTTGTATACAAAATTTGTATATAAAATTGCCCAGATCCCTAAAAAAACTCCTAGCTCTCTACAGTAGTGTCTATCAAAAAATACCATCTGTTTCCTCTAGGTACTACACCACACGGACTTTCTAAAAAGCTTATTAAAAAAAATCAGCCGTACTATTCTAAAGCACCGATAAAAAGCAGATCTTAATATCGCACTAAAAAATAGATTTTTAATAAAAAATTTATGCTTTTTTACAAAATAGAGGTAAAATAAGATACTAGAATCATAAACTAGAAAAGATCACTCTTTTTTAATAAGTACCTCTCCAACTGTCGAGAAAATTATAATGCTATTAACTCAGACGTCTGGTTTTCGCTTTAAGCTCTTAGTTCTCCTTATAGGTTTAGCTTTAGGGGGCATAGTGGGCTATCTTTACCATCTTCAAATAATTAATATGAATCTTTTTTTCGATCGCAGTCAAAAAAACTTCTTACGGTCACGCGCGGTAGCTTCTCCTCGAGGAAATATTATCGATAGCAGAGGCATTATCCTTGCTTCAAATATACCTATGTATAGTCTTTCATGGCAAGGCACCGGTAATAGATCATTAACAAAAAGCCAAGAAGAGCTGCTCACGCTTTTAACCACCCGTTTTTCACTTTCTGCAAAACAGATTACTCTTATTACACAGCATGAAAGACGGTCAACACGGATAAATCTTTTTTCAGACATATCATTTGAACAGATTACCTCACTTATTGAGCAGATTTCTCAAGAAAAAAATATCATTCTTGAGAAAAGTTATAAACGATGTTATCCCCATAATAAATTAGCCTCTCATATTATAGGATATATTGGCCTTGACACTAATACCCCAGGAAAAATGGGATTAGAACTTTTATATAATAAAGAGCTTAAGGGTAGATCCGGGAAAATAGTTACCATTATTAATGCGGTGGGGCGTAACTTACAAGCCTACTCTGTCACAGGAAGCCTTGCAGGAGACACAGTACAAACGACCCTTGATAGTGATGCGCAGAAACTGGCCGAAGAGGTTTTTCCTCACAATTATGAAGGATCCTGTATTCTTATGGATGAATCGGGAGCGTTAGAAGTAGTTCTTTCTCGTCCTTCATTCGATCCTACTATTTTTTTAAAACCCTTAGAGACCACTCAATGGAAACAGTTACAAGAAAAACACTGTTTTATGAACCGTGCATTTTGCGGATGTTATCCTCCTGCTTCCCTCTTTAAGCTGGTTACGCTTGCAGCAGCTCTTGAAACAGGAATTATCGAACAAAAAATAGGATGGCATTGCATAGGACACACATCCTTTAAAGGACGACGCTATCACTGCGGCAATAAGAGTGGACATGGAGTTCTTACTACAGAACAAGCACTTGCCCATTCATGTAATATACCATTTTTTGAAATAGGAAAGAAAATAAAGATAGATACGCTTGCTGAGTATGCCCGCGAGTTAGGATTAGGAACTAAAATGGGAACACTTTTCCCTGAAAGTGCAGGACTTATACCCACCACTGCTTGGAAAAGAAGAGTAAAAAAAGAGCCATGGTTTCCGGGAGAAACATTATCCGCTGCTATTGGACAAGCCTCTATGTTGGTAACCCCTCTTCAGATAGCGTGCATGATATCGGCCCTCTGCACAGGATATCGTTGTAAACCACGCATTTTAGCAGATGAACTTATCATTACTCAAAAACTCTCATTAAAAGAAGAAACACTTTCTTTTTTGCAAAAATGTCTCGAATCTGTGGTGAAACAAGGAACAGGTACCCACCTTAAACATCTTAAACATTTTACTATGCGAGGGAAAAGTGGTACTGCTCAAGTACGCGCTCTTGAAAAGAAAGCGTTACGAAAAGAACATCTGTGCCACGGATATTTCGTCGTTCACTTCCAGTACAAAGATGAGAAACCTCGTACTCTTGTTCTCTTGATAGAACATGCTGGTTCATCATCAGTTGCTATTAAAGTAGCCCTTACCTTTTTAAAAAAGTATGCCGCTTTATGTGACTCGCGTACACCTCAACCTTACTGACACTCTTTATAGAAACCCGCCTATACATTTAGGATGTATAGGCGGGTTTCTATAAATGCATTTTTCATAAATCCGTTAAAAAGTAGAACTTTTTGTAAGCATTTTACAAAATAACCGTTTTCTCTTACGCTATAACTAACTATTTATTGAAATTAAACGACGAAATAAAAATGATTAAAGTTACATTGTTAAAAAAAATAGTCGTGAGCATGGGGCTGCTTACACTATCGCCCTTATATGCAAGCGCACCAATTTTACTACAAACCTCTCTTACAGAGACGTCTGAACAAGATGAGGATGCATCATGTCCCATCTGTTTTGAGCTCTACAGTCAAGAGCGCCTTCCTGTGCAGTTTAACTGTAAATCGGACGCTGAAAACTACTCTACATTTTCCCATGTATTTTGCTTATCCTGCATAAAAGAGACTGTTACCACAGCAAACACAAGAAACTGCCCCCTGTGTACCTCTCCCTTATGTTTATTCGATCCTACCAAAAAAACTGCAAATATTCCTCAACAAGCCAAGGGAAAAAGATTTAATTATAAAGAAGAGTCGGTTATTAACTCGATTAAAGAGATCACAGAGCATATTCCGGCATGCGAAGAGATCTATAAAAAGAAGGCTGTTATAACACCACAGTCATATCCTGAACTAACCTACTCTCTTATAAGCGAAGCGTTCATCGGAGCTCTCGTTGGCGCTTTTATAGGGAGAGAATGCGGAATCGACCAATCACAAAAACCTACCAATGGATTAAAGTTACAACGCGCTCTTTATATACCTGCTTTTTTTGGTAGTTCTCTTCTGCTCAATCGGTTAAATCCTGAAAGAAAAAATAATAAATTACTTCCTGCCTCATGGTATATGGGAATTCTGGGAGGCATTATAGCTAGTTATAATATGTATAACAAGCCGGTAAAGACAGTTACTAACAAAAAGAAATTAGTGCTCTGATACAACAAACGCTGATTGTGCATTACCGTAACTCATACTATCTCTTAAAGGGCTCCTTAGAAACAGGTAAATCAGTAGTAATCCTACGATATAAACCTCTCCATTGAGAAGTTCTACACCGAGACTGAGAAGCCACACAGAAAGATCTTTAAGCTTTAAATGTTTGAATATAGTACACACCCGTGCATTTCACATTAATGAAAGAGGTTTTCGTAGATCCTACGAAAACCTCTTTCATTAATTGTTCTTCTAAAAAAACAGACCAACTGCTTGAAAAAATTTAAAGTTGCTGTAAAGCTGTATACCATTATTATTTGCTATGCACACACAGGTACGAGTGATTACTGTATTCTACCATCGAGTTATGCGCATAGTCCTATGAGGTAAGGGACACTCTCTATCATGCTCTATCTTAGGAAAATAAATTCCTAGCTAATTAATAAATTATTAACAAATATAAAATAAATCATATAAGTTAATGGCCAGAATAACTGTAATGCATATATTTTCTTGATTTTAGTACATAATAATTATCAATACGTAGGCCATTAAAAAATGCTTTTAGAGATTAAAAGAGAAGATTGTCATAGTTTTTAAACTTTTTTACCAATTTTACCATTAAAGGTCCCTCAATGAAAAAAACTACTGTATTACTTCTGCTTAGTGGAATCCCTAGTGTTATACATACAATGGAGACAAAGAGACACATTAGTACTCCACAAACAAAGAAAGTGACTAAAACCGCTACACTATTAGATATTAACAAGGATGTATTAGATCGTATTAAGAAAGATATTGAACCGGATAATGAGATAATAAAAATAAGTGTGAGCCCTGATGGAGCAAAAGTCGCCGTGCTCGATAACGATGATGATGTTACCCTCTACGATGCAAACACTGGAAAACCTATTAATATGATCTCTGTTTCTCATCCTTATCCTAGAGAATTTTCTCGTAAAAACAGGCCTATTAAATCTTTAGAATTCAATGAAGAGGGCACAGAGATCTCCGTTTCTGATGACTATACTACACGGAAATATTCTGTAGTAAGATAAAAAAGCCCCGGGAATGAAGAGGTAACACAAAGGTGCTGAGTTGTTCTAAAAATATTTTTAAATCTTTGAACACTTTTACAAACAAGGTGTTTTATGAAAAAATTAGCTATAGTTATGCTGCTTAGCGCATTACCTTCCTTTATACATTCCATGGAGGCACAACCAAAATTAAGCACTGAAGAGGCAAAAACCGAATCGAACGCGTAGAATTGACCTCTCAAATTAAAAAACTCGACCCACAAGCATTATATAGAATCAGCTTAGAAATGAATTTATCAGACATAGAAAGATTCATCGTAAGTCCTGATGGTAGAAAAATTGCTATTCTGGATAACTAGGGAGATGTTTTGATATTTTCCGATGCAAAACATTTTTAAGATGGAATTGATGATACTACACGTAGAGAAGGTACACTAGGGGCGATAAAATTCAAGAAAGACACTATAAAAATCATGATCGATACTAATGTTGGGATAAAACTATATTCTGTATAACAGTAATTGGAGCCACCGGAAGAACAGATTAAAAAAATACTTTTTAAAAAATTCTTTTTAAGTGATAGAGCTTTAACAATACACATAATTGTGGGTAGAGATCTAAAAAATAGATTCCTACCCACAATTATTTTATACTGTTTCTCATACTATTTCCACTAGACAAACTACCTGAAAAAAGAGCCGAATGGCCCTCTTTTCAAACTTTTTATGCAGTTGCCTCAGCCCTCTTATTCAATCGTTTCTGTAAACGACTAAGTTTACGAGATGCTGTATTTCTATGGATAACGCCTTTACCTTTAGCACGGGCTAATTTCGCGGCTGCTGATCTCAATAGAGCTTCTGCTGCTTGAGCATTAAAATCTTTACCATCGATTGCAAGTATAACTTTCTTTACTGCAGTCTTCAGGTCAGTTCTTCGTGCAAGGTTAATGATGCGACATTTTTCGTTTTGTTTTGCTGCCTTTTTAGCAGATGACGTATTTGCCATAAATAAACTCTACCTCTCTTAAATTACTTTTTGAACTTTTTGTGCTTTTACACACTTCGTACATACTTTACCTGCGTGAACCCTTTTGTCTGCACAATCAACCATTGTGAAACGCATCTTATGCACATTAGGATACACCCATCGTTTTGTTCTATTGTTGGCATGACTAACATTGTTAGCCACTTGTGGTCTTTTTCCACATACCGCACATATACGGGACATTCTTCTTACCTTTCTTAAAGAGCAATAATATCTAAGTTTACTAAAATCTGCTGATATTTCAATCTTATTTAAAAAGATGTTCTTCTCGAGACTGAATATCGAGCAAAGTATAAATCTCTCCTGCGTGAAGAGTCTCTTTTTCAAACAAAGCATTCGCCAGTGTATCTAACTTATCTCTATGTAAAGATAAAAGTCCGATAACCTGCTCATTGCATTCATCCATAATAGCGCGCATTTCATCGTCGATCATCCGTGCAGTCTCTTCAGAAAATGTATTTTCGCCCTGTTCATTATAAACCAGAGGTCCCAGTTTCTTAGACATCCCATACTTACAGACCATACGGCGAACAATATCAGTTGCCGTTGAGAAATCACTATACGCACCCGTCGCTAATTCATTAAATACAAGTTCTTCGGCAGCCCGCCCCCCTAGACAGATCATGATCTTTGCGATCATTTCATCCCGAGAAACACTATGTTTTTCTCTTTCAGGAAGTGAAAATGTAATACCAAGGGCTCTTCCACGAGGAACAATTGTTACTTTATGTAAAGGATCGGTAACACCAGGAAGGAGTAACGTAACAAGCGCATGTCCTGCTTCATGGAATGCAGTAATTCTCTTTTCTCTCTCTGTCAAAATGATCGTTTTAAGTTCTTTTCCAATAAGCACTTTATCGCGAGCTTCCTCAAAGTCGTGGACAGACACGTGAGCTTCATTCGTTTTAGAGGCTATAATTGCAGCTTCATTAATAAGATTCGCAAGATCAGCTCCGGTAAAACCTGGAGTTCCACGAGCTACTCTTTTTAAATCTACTGCAGTATCTATTTTTACACCTTGCGCATGCACTTTTAAAATTTCCTCACGGCTTGTAACATCTGGGTAAGGAACATCTACCCTTCTATCGAACCTACCGGGCCTTAACAAAGCCTTATCAAGAACATCAGGCCTGTTAGTTGCACCTATAACGATAACGGATGCATCAGCGGTTTCAAAGCCATCCATTTCGGTAAGTAGTTGGTTGAGCGTTTGTTCTCGTTCGTCATTGCCACCACCCAGACCATTACCACGTTGCTTACCAACAGCATCTATTTCATCAATAAAAACTATACTTGGAGAATGACGGCGTGCTTGTACAAAAAGATCTCGTACTCGTGCTGCCCCAACTCCTACAAATACCTCAATAAAGTCCGATCCGCTCACACTAAAAAACGGACAGTTAGCTTCTCCAGCAACGGCTTTTGCTAGTAACGTTTTACCATTACCAGGCTCACCAACGAGCAGAACTCCACGGGGAAGTCTAGCTCCCAGTCTTTTATATTTTTCTGGATTTTTTAGAAAGTCCACAATATCTGCCAGCTCTTCTTTAGCTTCTGTGGCTCCTGCAACTGAGTTAAAATTAACCTTTATTTGAGAAGGCATAAACATTTTTGCCTTGCTCTTACTCATGGTAAAGATATTTCCACTATTGCCACCATTACTTCGGGATTGACGGAAAAAATACCACGCTGCTCCAAGAAGCATAAAGAAAGGAATTAAATATATAAATTGCCAAATACCAAAATCCCCTGAGCCGGAAGAAACAACATTCGTTTCAACATTATGTTCTTTCAGTAGATCCCAGATTTTTGGAATTTGAGGAACTGTAACTTCGAACCTGGTTTTTCCATCGCGGTATATTCCTTTAACATCATTTCCAGTTACTATAACCGCTTTTACTTGATTGGATTCCAATCTTTTTAAAAACATACTGTAACTAATACTCTCTATTTTATGACTAAAATCAGCAAGTTTTAACACCGCCATTAAAGCAAGACCTACAAAAAGAGCAACCAGAAAAAAATTTCCAGGACCGCCCTTAAACTGATTAAACTTTATTTTTTTCATGAATCTCCTTACTCAAACAGTACAATGTCTTTTATACTTCAGTTCCGGTCTTTTTGCTGCGATATGCACAATTTCCTTGGATTAAGGGAGAAAACCCACAAATCCTGTATGCCGATTTTATTATCGGTCTATACCGTTAAGGAAAGAGCTAATTAGTATATTACTATAGCACAAAAAATTTATTTTGTCGATCTGTCTGCGAAAGGACTCTCTTAAGGGAAATTCTTTATTAAAATACTCACGAAGAAGCATTGGCACTCAGTAAAATCCTTTCAAGAAATAACCAAAGAAACTTTTAGCATGTTATCCGAAAAGACGATCCCCTCATTCTAGCAAGTAGCCTGTCCTCAAAAAAAACCTATTCAGGCTCTCTGTACCGATTGTAGATTTCACCTGGTGAAGGGTGAGCGACTTATACAAGAGGAGATTACATAAAACTTTATTTAAAAGAACGGCTTGTAATACCTTAGAGAGCTTTTGATGGAGAGATTATCCCTCTCTAAAAGATGTTTTGACACTCTATTGCTGATTGGTTACGCTAACAGAAATTTGCACTAAAAAAAATTTTTTCTTTTCCTAAGGATTTCAATGAAAACATCTACTTTGCCTGTGTGTTCGTAAGTTCGACTCTCTCAGCTAATCTATTGTTACAAAAGCCGCCCTCTATAACCGCTTGCGAAACAGAAGAGCTTGCTAAAAACTTAGAAATAAAATTCACCTGGAACTTCTGGCCCTTCAGCAAGTTTACCTGCGCTTATATACAAGAGACCTCCTTCATTAGTATGCACGTGTGCGGACCTTGCTATGAAAACCTATCCTACTGGCTCCCCATCTCTCCTAAAAATAGCTTCTCATATGCCCAGAAAAACAGATTATTACTTTGCAAACCCTTTACGCTGCCCTAACTCTTTACCTCAAAAACTTACAGTCACAGAACTGTGCGTCCTTATAAAGGATAAATGCTTTATAGTCTATACAGGCGCCGGCATTTCCGCCTCAAGTCACGTCCCTACTATGAAGGAATTAGAAAAATCTCTAAGACTTCCTGAAGGCACACGTGTATTTTTAACAGAGCTGTTTTTGCACCCAGAGAATCTTAACGCCGCGTTTATGAAATTTTGCACAGCCGCTGTGAGGGCACATCCTACCCCTGCACATACTGCTCTTCATAGACTCACACAGAAAAGAAATATCTGCATTCTTACTGAAAATATCGATCTTCTTCATCATAAAGCTGGAAGCAGTCCCTTATCGCCCCATTCTGAAATAGTTCGATCGATAAGCCCCCACGATCTTCAGGAAATCGATTATATAGTTTGTATAGGTCTAAGCAACGATGATTGCGGTTTTCTTGCGCATTACAAGAAGAAGAACCCAGAGGGTACTCTCATTGCCCTGGATTTACAGAAGCCTTCTTATATATCTGATAAAGATTTTATGGTGCCAGGGGATATACAACAAAGCGTGCCCGCTTTAACCGCTGCTCTGCTCTAAAGCACTATATCTACAAATGAGATTTATACACGCCTGTATCATTTAACAAGAGAGAAAGCACCCTTCATAAGTAAACCGGTAGATCATTTCTAACAAAATTCAAATACTTTCAACACGAGTAAAAGAGTAGAGAGACTCCCAAAAGTCTCATACTCTTTTACTTTATTTTCCTTATATGTTTTTTTATACGATAGTATCGTTCTTGAAACAATTAGGCATATATCTGAGGAACAGTATCATAGACAGGTGACCAGGAAGGACTCATACAGTACTCATTCGCTGGCGTAATAAAAAATCTTATTTTAAGCACTACATGAATAACCGCTATACGACTTTCACGCTTATTTTGATAACAGTACGTAAGATAGTTACCACACGGGGACCAGCAACAATCTATCTTATTACCTTCATCAAACGTAATTTGAAGATGCTTTTTACTTATACAGTCGTAAACCCATAGTTGCATAACTCCTTTAACTTTCTTGGAATATGCTATTTTTTTTGTAAGAGCACAATAACTGGGTCCTACACAATAACCATCTTGTGTGATCAATGAAATAGATTTATCAGCAGCAGTATAATAACAGATTTGCGGTCCATTTGCTTGAGGATATTTTTGTTTTAACTGTTTAGAATCGGAGCAGAAAATAACGTCACCGTTCTCAAGGAGTGTAGGAGAGACGTTTTTCCCCTCGTTTTTAATAAGGACTGTATGCACTCCTCGTTTTTCAACAGCATCATAAGAATGATGCCAAATAGTACCTGAGCGACAGTAAGCAGCTTTATTGTTATCATGAGCTACAGATATTCCTACACAGGTACCTTCAAGATTTAAAACTATATTTTTTTTTCCTCGTAAACTTGCAGAGATAAGACGTACATTAAAACGCGTAAACTCTGAACAGAACAGGCATGGAAAAGATTTATCATGGTGCCAATAGAGCCCTACATATGTACCAGGCTTTTTAATCAGTTCCTGTTCATGAGATCCATCACTGTTAGCAATACAGACGACAGAAAGCTGTCGTTTTGAGACCGTTTTTTTTCTCTTTACATAGGCAATTTTTGTCGAGAAAGAGCTTGACTGTTTTGTTAATACCGGCCATATATCATCTGCGATATTTGCAGCATAGCCATACACGGTCTTTCCTCTTTTAGCATATTTCTTACCTTTGATAAGATACTCATCCGGTACATCATACAGACGCCATTCGATAGAACAGGCTGAAGCTCCCTCCTGTAAAAAAAGCGCCAAAGGATATTCCTTTTGAAAGAGATGCTTTAAATCACCTGCTGTTAAGGGTGCCACACACTCTTTTACCATAACCGAGAATTGACCCGTCTTTTGTAAATTTTCAGCAACTTTATACGCGATGGCTTTTAACTCACTGTTCATGACCTGTGCAGTGCCTTTTTCTGAGCCTACTAAATAGGTCAACAGAAGAGGTAACGCCTTGTGTTGTACGCCTTCAAGGCCTAGTGATCCAAATATATCGATCTGTTTTGCAGTTTCTGAGCAAACGTGACTCGAACAGTATACCTGACCAAAAAACAAAAAGCCGGATAGCACACTGATTGCTATCGTATTATAACTTCTTTTCATCAACATCTCCTCTATAAGCTTGATCTGACGGTAAAGCTTAGCAGTCGCACTTTTTACGTAATAGATAATTCAATTTTTTTTGCATAGTGTATGTTTGAAAATGTTGCTTTTAAGACAGCATCTTTTATAGCCGTATACACCACCAGAGGTTCTTTTCCGCGAGGACCAATATGAACTGCTTTTCTATTGTTGATCTCGAAAGTGAAAACAAAAGGCTCATGCTCTTCAAAACCAGGTGGTCTACGATAATGATGCCCTATTTCACGTACAATATCATGGTCAGAAAACGAACTTTCCACAGTTCCTGCTTGCGTAAAAACAAACGAAGCTGTCTCTTGAATGCTCTTCAACGGAAGCTCTGGTCCTTGTAAGGAAGGAGGAGGTACCGAGTGGAGCACTGAAGGATTATCATTGTTCGTCTCTTTAACAGTAGAACCCCGTTGATGTAAAACCGTTTCAGTTTTCTCAGGCGTAGTTTTAACCTTCTTTTTTAATGCTGAAAAAAGCGGCGTATTGTGTTCTTGAGCAGAAACAAATTCTTTTGCAGGCTCTTTTACGGGAACTGCAGGCTTTGTTATCTCCTGTTTTTTAGCTCTATCATTGTTCATTTTTTTTGAAGGGGCTCTTTTAAAAGAGGAAAAAGCAGGTATCTCCTGCTGCTTAGGCGCTGGTTGAGAATCGGACTCTTTTTTCTCTACATTAAGCGTTTTAGAAGAAACAGATTCAGTTTTCTTTAAAGCCGGTTTTACCGGAAAAGCCTGTTGAGGTGAACTCTTTTTATCGGTCGGTTTTTCAACAGAAGTTTTCTGTACAAGATCTTTTTGAGCAGGAAGTATGTGCTCCGGTTTTTTGAGCTCCTGTACTTTTAAAACCGAATTTTTTTCAACATTAGTCTGGTCGAGCAGCTCTTTTTTAAGTGTGAGAGTTTTAGAATTTTTTACCTGATTTTGCAAATTCCCAGATTGAGGTTCTACCGCATCACGAAGAGCTCCCGGTACACTGAGCATACCCGATTTTTTTTCTTGATTTTTAAGTCCTAGGCTAGTTTTACCTAAGACACCAGAGTACATACTCATCTTAATACTCGACTTTTGAGTATTAAAAGCAAAATGCTGAGAGCTCATCATTCGCCCAAGCGAAAAAAAGAGTATGCCAGCACCAATATGAACTATTCCCGAAAGGGCTACTAATTTACCAAACAGTCCATCTTTAAGGTTTTTCTGTAGGAAGAACCACATGCTCAACCCCCGCAACATATTTCATAGCATCTATAATTTTTACTAACATGCCCGAAGGAACTTTTTTATCACAATGTACGTACACTTTATTTTCTTTAGACTCTTTAATGCGTTGAGCAAGTTTATGACATAATGTTTCAAGGCTCATCGACTCATTATTTAAGTAGATGGTACTCTGTGCATCAACTGCTACTACAAGAGAATCTCCTGAAAGAGGCGCACCTTCATTCATCTGACCTTGAGGCAGATCAACATTAAGTGAATTTTGCATCATAGGCGTCGCTACCATAAATATTACCAAAAGAACGAGAGTCGTATCTATGAGCGGAGTCAATGAAACTTCAGGCATCCCTTGAGACCTTTTTCTTCTACGTCTTAAAGAGTTCATAAAGTCTCTCTTTGCACTTGATGAGGTTGTTTATCGACAAAGCTGGCACGTATGTGTGATTCAGAGTGTACCATAATGCCTCTCATTATCCACAGGCTCGTATCTGATACCCGCACGATCTCTTCTTCTAATTTTCTCATCTCACCAGTCAAGTAATTAAACATAACAAGGGCAGGAATAGCAACTATCAGTCCGCCTAATGTTGTAACAAGAGCTTCTGCTATACCTGGCGCAACGGCCGCAATATCGGCACTTTTTTGCTGAGCAATACCTATAAATGCATGAATAAGGCCCCATACTGTTCCAAAAAGCCCTACTAAGGGAGCGGCTTGAGCATTTGTTTGAAGAACAGGCAATAAAGACTCTTCTTGCATAAGAGCTTCATCTATTCTTTGATTGATACTCGACTGCAACAGATACCAATCTTTATCAGAAAATGACCCTGATCCTGATTCATACATCTTTAATAATTTTTTAAAGTCTACCAAAAAGTACATAATAAGCTCGCCAGCAAACGTATCTTGAATAACACCGGTGCGTGCAAAAAGATCATCGATCCCTTTTACATTTTGTAATAGGGCCTGTGCTTGCTTAAGAGACTTGATTTTTGAAGAGATAAGCATCTTTTTGTAAATTGAAAGCGCCCATGAAACCACTGACATACCCATTAAAAGTAGTAAAATGGCCTTTGTTACCCAGTCTGTACTACTTATAATATCCCACATTCCCATACTCATACGTATTTCGCTTTCATCTTAAATCATCCGATTACCACTAAGACTTTCACACACACTTTAGTGTACAAAACAAAGACAGGAAAGAAAAGTTTTTTATTGAAGTATTGAGAGGTATTACATTAAAAATTAAATTTACAAAAAAAATAACTGCATACTCGTGTTTTACAGAGCTTGATTTTACATACTTACTAAGAACGTAGAATACTGAATAAAAGCTCAAACTCCCTCTTTGATACTAAAAGATAGATTTTAAATACTCACTAAAAAGAGAGAAGCTCTCGTCTTATGAACTTCTTACACCCAAGGCACCTTTTAAAAGGTATAATGCACTCTCACACGACGTGAAAATTCCGGTTTCTAGATATCTTGGACTTTTTTTTATTATCACTTATATCTAGAAACCGGAATCTTATTAGTATACTCTGCTCTCTACGATGAACGATTTCAGGCGGTGTAGAAAAAATATCCTTTCTACCACCACTACTGAAAATTCATGAAATAGAGATAAATATATCTTATTTAAAAAGAAGTACTATGTTTTCGTTATCAGATTAACCTTAGTTCCATTCTCATTAATAGTTAGGAATCGATATATAGAAGTATCCACTACAATTTTATCCATAACTGTAGTCATTTTCTCAAGATTCCAACCTCTAAAATTTCCCTTTTTATCGAGCGTAACTGCCCTTTTTTTATCTTTGCTCACATTCTTAAGAATAAATGCTGCTCCATTCTTTTTTTCCAATACATCTAGAGTGGCAGGATCCATAAAAGTATATTCAAATACTTTAGTAGGGGTTGTCATAATAAGGCTATTTCCCTCATCACTAAACTTCAGTAACTGAACATCAGTAAGATCTCTTCCTACCGTATCGAAAATATCTCCTGATTGACCATCCCATACCTGAACAAGCCCTTTACTATCGAGCGTAGCAATTTTAGTTGCATCATCACTGATAGCCATTTTCAAAAAAGTGATAGGCTCACCTAATGCTCTCTTAGTTTCTTGGATTTTTTTGAGAGCTTCCGGACTATATATCAATCCCAGAGGAACTCTCTTACTGGGTTCTGACAGCTGTGCTAATCTTGATTGAGCCTGTTGCGAAACAAGTTTCTTTTCAGTTAATTCACCTTGTGTAGTTTTAGATTTCGCAGAAGGTATGTCAGAAAGAACCGAAGCTGCTAAAGAAGACTTCCCTTCTTTAGGTAGTGACGAGGACTCTTTAGAAGTAGGATTGATTGCTTGCAAGTCAGGTGGTATCAGGCCTCTTTGTGAAACTTCCGGCTTTGGACCTACATCCCCTTGAGAAGTTTTGACGCTACTCGCTTGTTGTTCCGGTTGTGTGCTAGATTTTGGAGGACTAATCTTTTCAAAAGTGCTTATATAAGGGGTAGTCTTTGCAGGTTCTTTAGTAGTATCAGTAAGCTCCTGCATCTCTTCATGCGTTATATTTTCTCCCGTATCTTTAATATCGGTCACGGGATATTTATAGGTAGGACCATTTATCATCTGAACTTCTACGTGAGAACCATTCTCACTAAACGTTATGCTTTCTACTTCTGCTGGATTATAGGGATTCTTACTCAAATCAATAAATTTAAATTGGTTGTCACTCATACGTTGAAATAATTTTAATTTCTCTCCCGAAATAAGAAAAACATACTGGTTCTTCATCTGAGGATTAACCGCCCTCAATACCACCCTTTTCGTTGTAGCCGATGAACTTTCCGGTTTAGGCTTTTCGCTTGCTACAATCAAAACATTACTTAAAAGCACTATACTGAGCGCTACTATTTTATTCATAAGATACCTCGTTATTAATAATTATATATATATTTATTTATTTTTTATTGCACTAAAACTTTTTAAAAAACCGACCACGATGCTCATGTTTTACCCTTGAAATCCACTAAAATTGTCTTGTAAAACATGAAATACTCTTATGATCACAAGCTCTACATAAAATTTGATTAAAACAGAATGTCTTTTTGTGCCATAAAACAATGGTTTTGCCTTTTTAAACAGAAGGGAAAACTTAAATCATTTTTCAGAAGCATCCCAAAGCTTCCTCGTTGGGTCGAATCTCTAAAAAATTCGATTTTAAATGTTATCTTCAAAAAAATGATGGGTTATAGTTCCTGTAGGGGTCGTCATAATAATCGACTCTCCATCGGCACTAAATTCTATTAACTTAACATCGCTCTTGGTTTGCAAAGGAGCTAAAGCAATTGCCTCACCCGTTCTTCCATTCCAAAACTGTACTAACCCTTGACTATCGAGAGTAACTATTCTTGTTTTATCTTTATTTGTAGCTATTTTCATCGAAGAAAAAGGCTGGCCTAAAGATCTCTTTATTTCTTGAATTCTTTTAAGCGCGTTAGGACTATAAGCTAAATGTGAAGGAACTTCTGAAGCCTCTTGAGTCACTGATGATTTTTCACTTAAAGAAGTCTGCTCCTGTCCTGAAGTTTGAGATTGAGAGAATCCAACCTTGACTGAGGGAACATCACTAACACCTACCTTTTCTTCAGAGGGTTTCGTGCTACTCGACTGAAGTTCAGGTTGTTTATTAAGTTTAGATTCTGGTACTGGAGGACTAATCTTTTCAAAAGTGCCTGTATATACTGGTGGTGTAGGAGGTTTCATTTCCTTTGAAGAACTCGCTATTTCACCTAGCTGCTCAGTAGATGACTTAGATTGAGGATCCATATCTTTTTCAAGATTTCCTGTTTTACTAACTGAAGGATCAGCAATCGCAATTTTTTCTACCTGTTTCTCACCCTTTGCAGTGGTGAGAAAAACCTCTATATGGGTTCCCTCTGGAGAAAATCCTATGCGATCTACAACTTTATTTTTGTCTTGTGGAGAATAACTACCTAAATTCCGAAAAGACCTTTCTCCTTCAGGGGTGGTTTCCCATAACTGAATTTTACCACTCGTAGTAAAAACAACCTCTTGGTTATTATTTACCAAATTTTTAACCCGAAACCTAATATTACTGGTAGGCACCCAACTTATAAAGGTTTTTTCTGTTGGTGAAAGAGAACTCTCACTTGCTAAAGCCATACTATTGATCGAAAGTACTATTGCTAACGACACTATCCTTTTCATAAAATCTCCTCATTACTGATGTGCTCTGTATTTACGATAAAATTTCACTACCACGCACCAACCTCTCGAGCTATAAATACCCACTTATAAGTAAGTTCTATAAATCAGTACACTCTATCTCGTACAATTTAAAAACTAACTAAGTAGTAAGAAAGCTCAGATTAAACGGTGATCTACTACTCTCTATCTTCGTAAAGGCAGTAGACTGTTATTCGACACACTTACTTCGAGATAAATACGTGCTTACTTGGATATAAATCCTATTTGATATTTAAATTTTAACATAATCCTAAAATAATTTACAATAGTTGTACTGTTTTTATTTTTAAAGCACAAAAAAGCATACCGATAAAAAAATGCCCAGTTGATAGCTTCTATCTAGACAGAAAACCCCAGGGCTTTGACACAACATAGAGAAAAAAACTATAAAAAATCGATTAAACAGAAGAGTTATCTAGAAATAGGAGCTCGCAGTGTTCTATAAGAATTAACTGCCCACGCATAGAGAGCGAACTGAAATAGATATCATACAATACAAAAGAGTAGACTCTTTCTAAAAAGCCTTTTCCCCCCTTATCGACCGGTTCTTCTTAATTCGTTTTATTTTTTTAGTTTTTCGATTACAAGATCCCTTAACAGCTTTTTATCTGTAATTCCTTCGTTTAACTGTATTTCATATACATACTGTAATAATTGCCCCATTAAAGGGCCAGGATTTACCAGATCATTAATATCTCTTCCGTGAAGAATTTGCATAGTAGCAGTTACTAACGACTGAGCTTGTTCTGCTCTGTGCAAAAAAAGCGGAATAAAATCGGGCATCGCTTCCAAGGGTATTCCTCCTACTGGATTGCGACCACGAGAGTCTGCTGTTGCAAGAAAAGCAAGCATCTGGAGATTAGTATAAGGAGAGAGTTTTAATGCTAAACGCCGATAAGCAGAAAGCTGGGCACCGGCTGAAATAAAATGGCTCGGTTCCATATGATAGCGTACCAAAAGTAAGACTGTACGAATAATTTTCGTTTTTTGCGTGATCCTCTTTAAAAGGGAGCGTGCGTAAAATACTCCTTCCTGCGCATGACCGGGACTTCTCAAAACACCGTCTTTCATAATGGTCGTAGAAATTTTCCCCAGATCATGACATAAAGCGGCGTATAACAAAATAAGTTTTTCATCGCCTGTTACAGGGCTTAGTACTCCCGCATCCACCGCCTGCATAAGGTGTTCAAATACTGTCCCCTCAGGATGCCACGCAGGATTTTGGTGTACCGTTTGTGTCATCGACAACTCAAGAGCTATTTCTGAGAGCCTTCCAATTGATGAGAGCCAGCGAATGCCTATTGAAGGCCGACGGCTATATAAAAGAAGCTTCTCAAACTCTGCCTCCTTACGCTCTTGTGAAACCTGAGAAATATCCATAGTAGAACATATCTCATGTAATGCTTGATCAGGATGCATCTCAAAGCGACCACTAAACTGCATTACCCGATACAAGCGCAAAGGATCTTCCTTAAAAAAAGAAAGATCTGGAGAACGCAGAACTCTCTCTTGAATATCTTGAAGTCCCTGAAAGGGATCAAAGAATTCGCCTGAATGTAACTCTAGAGCCATGGCATTCATCGTTAAATCGCGCCTTCGCAAAGCATCAGTAATACTCATATGAGGATCAATAGATACTTCCGGCTTTCTTCCTGCACTATCAGAACGAGGCAAGGACCAGTCAATTGGAGTTCCGTAGAGCTTAAGTACACCAAATGACTTTCCTACAACACTAACGGTCCCTTTCTGACGCAAGATAGCAGCTAGTTGGTCCATTGATAGATTATGCACTTCAATATCAAGATCATGAACGGCGAGTCCAAGCACCATGTCTCTCACCGCGCCCCCTACAAGGAAAGCTCTTCCACCCTGCTTGTAGATCTGGTCAACCACCCCTTCAATCACAGGATAGTCAGCAAAAAGCTCATTTATAGAATGCTTATCGGGCTTACCACTACGATAACGATACATACCTATCCTTTATTTATACTAGCACTCAACATTTTACCTACCGGCCTTCATAGCAAATACAAAAGGCATACGGGTAAGAGGATCTTTTTACTATACCCTTACTATTACTTCTAGATGAACAGACTCATTGTGCTTTTTCATTAGTAAATATTCCTTATGTACCTAAAAGAAGAGACTCCTCATTACCTAAAAACGGTGAGCAACACGTTATCTAATGAATAGTATCAGCTAGAAACCTTCTAGTGAACGCTACACTAATATATCTTTTTGTGCCTCATACGATGCTTTCAGGCATGAAGGATTCACTACTAACGAAAATGCATCTTTAAGATAGTCTAGCAATGAACTTTCAAAACTCAATAATACATCACATTGAGTTCTACTTGCTAATGAAAGAGGCTTCCTTTCCTTTTTCGCTTGATAGGCTTGCTTAAGAAAATCTGCTTGTTCAGGGGTAAGACCGGATTTTAACAGATGTAAAGG
>JACDFK010000062.1 GCA_013815795.1 Candidatus Babelota bacterium
AGCTGAAACACTCAGAATTGAACAAGAAAAAATTGAACAAGAAAGAGTTGCTAAAGAAACTGCTGACCGCATCGAACGTGAAAAAGCTCAAGCTGAAACACTCAGAATTGAACAAGAAAAAATTGAACAAGAAAGAGTTGCTAAAGAAACTGCTGACCGCATCGAACGTGAAAAAGCTCAAGCTGAAACACTCAGAATTGAACAAGAAAATATTGAACAAGAAAAAGCTAAAGAAAACGAAGAACGTTTAAAACGTGAAGAAGTTCAAGCTGAAGCTCTAAAACTTATACAACAAAGAGCTGAACAAGAAAGACTTGCTAAAGACAACGAAGAACATTTAAAACGTGAAAATAACGTCAAAACAGAGCAAGCAAAACTTATTCAAAGCGAAAAAGATAAATTTACACCAACTGAACAACCTTCTGTTCTTTCCAAAGTAAAATATGCGGCAGGAATTGCTGGAGTTGCGGGGCTAGCAACAGTTGCTTATAAACACTATAATAGCTTGTTAGAGGGAAAAAACTCACAAGATAAAAATGGAAAGAAAGACCTCATTCAAGAAGAAGTCGAAATTAAATTAGAAAAGAACAATGAAATAATCGTATAATTTTCTTCGGAAATCTTTATAATAAAAGAGATATCTTTTTATTATAGGAAAGTTAATAATAAACAGTGTGCTTCTTTTAAGTCTTCTAGCGAAAATTTAAAAAGAAGCACACTGTTTATTAAAAGTACATATACTAGAAATTCTTCACTATAAACGCACTTAACTTCTAAAGGAAGAATCTATGTTAAATCAGCCATTATCTAAACTAATAATTTTTTCTCTTATGATAACCTCAGCCTCATTGGTTGGAACACGTCACTCTAAAACAAAAAAATCAGAGCCTATAAAAAAGTATAGCCCTAAAAAGGATGATACTTCACATTTAGGTTCGATACTTGCTAAACAGACTAAAGATTTGACGTTTGAGCAAGCCGCTCAAGCAAAAGAGTATCACACAAAAGAAAAAAATCAGGAAATGATTATTAAGTGTGCTCAGCGAATGCTTGCTGTAGGAGGAGATCAAGAGCTTATGCGTACAGCTCGTATGGAACTTGCTGATCTCTTTCTTCAAAAAGGCGAGTACAAAGACGCAGAAAAATATGCATTAGAATATCATAAATACTATCCGGGCGCGGACGAAGCAAAAAAAGCATCGTATATAGCTATTCGTTCAAACTATTTATCGAAACTTTCTTCAGATCGAGATCAAGAAAAAACACGTACGACCGTTAAACTTGCTAAGGAATTTTTAACAACATATAAGGATGATACAGAATATACAAAGCAGATCAATGAGATGCTCGACGACTGTTATAAATCCCTTATAAGATCTGAGCTAAACGTCATTGAAACTCAACTTAATAACTACCATTACACCCACAATGAAGCTTCTCTTTCTGCAGCTGGAAAACGTCTTTCCTTTTTAAAAGAAACTTTGCTACCCCATGCTCCTGCAACTGAAAAAAAAATAAGTTCCATCGAAAAAGAAATTGAAAAATTACAGAAAAAACCGATGCCAACAGATGATACTAAAAAAGAGAGTTCCTCAGAAGAAACTACTAAACAGGATATTATTCTCGCTTATGACAGCTCACCTCAGAGAACATATTTTTCACGAGTAAAAGACTGTTTTTATGAGGATAATGATACCTTTTTTGCCTAATTAACATTCAAGGCTTCTAGTACCTAAAGAGCCGACATACAATATATGAGATTAATCTGAGGGGTTACGCATGCTTGTTACATGTAATCCCTCAGATTTTAGAGAAACTATTCGAGAGTACAGTCTTTTGTTTGTGCACTAATTTTTTATATCAAGCTCATTCCGACCTATTTCGAACTCAAAAAGAAAAGCAAAACGTGTCTATTACGTGTTAACATCAGGAAATTACGGTATACTAAAGTGCAAGAACGATGAGATCTTCATGACTGAGGTGATCACAATAGAAAGGTCATAATCATGCACGAGATTTATCAAAGGATAATAACGGGGCTTTTTCTTAGTGCACTTGTTATTGCAACGCTGTTTTACGCACCGCCTTGGGCATTTGCTTTGGTAACTCTTAGTTTTTTGGGAATTATTCTAACTACAGAATGGCCTCGTTTATTCAACTATAAAAAGGCGCCCTTCTGGCTGATAATGCCTTTTTATCCTATTCTGCCCTTTATTCTTGTTATTAGTATGCAACTAACGGGTTACGAAATACTTAATAGAGTTCTTATTGCTAGTGTAGCGCTCTATGATACCGCCTCTTACCTTATTGGTACTCTCGTAGGTAGACACAAAATAAGTGTCCTTATTAGTCCAGGTAAAACGTGGGAAGGCTGCTTAGGAGGAATACTCCTGACTACACTTATAACCTTTCTCTCTATTAGTAGAACTAGCCCTGTAGAAATAACATGGCCAATTATTCCTTTAACAGTAGGAATATGCCTCTGCGCGTTAGCGGGGGACCTATTTGAATCATTCTTAAAACGAAGAGCGGGTATAAAAGATTCTGGCACTTTTTTGCCAGGACATGGGGGAATTCTAGACCGAGTTGATGGAATGATGTTTGTTGCAGTCGTCATCTATCTATTTAGAAACTACTTACACAGCCTTTTAACATATACCTCATAAGGCGCTTGTCTTAAAAAACTCTATGAGTCCCCTATGAGCAACTTTTTCCTCATGGCCAGTTACCATATCCTTAACAGTAACAATCTTCTTTTCCTGCTCTTCCTGACCTACTAAAAGTGCATAACGTGCGCCCATCTTATTGGCTTTTCTAAGCATGCTTTTTAGAGAATCACCTTCAAGAAGTATCTCGACAGCTAATGAATGCGCTTGCAACTCATCTGCTAGTAAAAGCGCCAGCGCCTGTTGAGCAGCGCTCAAAGGAAGAATCACATATAAAGGAGGCTTAGCAGGCAACGAAAGTTTTTCTGTGTGATTTTCATTTTCAAGAAGCAGTAAAACCCGCTCAATTCCTATTGAAGCACCTAAGGATGGCTGATCATCATGACCCCCTACTTGCTTTACCAAAGAATTGTAACGACCACCGCCACAAAAGGTATTTTGCGCACCTAAACCTACATCTACAAATTCAAATACGGTTTTATCATAGTAGTCAAGGCCACGGACAAGCGTGGGTGTATACGAATATGATACCGAGAGATGCTCCAGATTATCTTTAAGATCGCGCCATTCTAGAGTACATACGGTACATAATGAATCGGTTATAGGCGGAGCACTTTTATAAATATCTTGGCATCCCGAATTTTTACAGTCAAACACTCGTAAAATGTTTTTGTCTTTCCTTATAAGGCATAAAGAACAGGAACCGGAAGCGTTATCAGTTAGAAATTCCCGTAAAAGAACTTTATATGCAGTCCGATCTTCTGCACATCCTACAAAATTGAGGTGTAACGCATATGCATCGAGTTTAAGAGATTCATTAAAGAATCTATCGAGCATTTTAATAAAATGTGCATCTTGCAAAATCGAATGGGCTCCAATAATTTCCATATTAATTTGATGAAACTGTCTATAACGCCCTTTTTGTGGTCGCTCATGACGGAACATAGGCCCCCAGAGAAAAATTTTCCAAGGAGTTGTATTGATATTATTATTAACAAAAGCTCTTACACATGATGCCGTGGCCTCTGGACGTAAACAAAGCTTATGCTCGTCTTCACTTACAATGGTATACATCTCTTTCGTTACGACATCTGTCTCAGATCCCAAAGAACGCTGAAAGAGCTCTAATGGTTCTAAAATAGGAGTAGAAATCTCTGTGAAATTATACAGTGCAAAATGTTTTTTTGCTTCATTAATTAAAAAATTAAAAAGAGTTAAATCAAGAAAATCTTGAGTGCCCTTAACGCGGTTATACATGTTTTTTTCTACGTTATAAGATTTTTAAACTGGTGCTCGCCAAAACCACCCATACATGTTTTAATGTAATAGCTTTATATGATAATGCAAGTACTGCTCTCAAAATTACTACTAAGGGGTAACACACTCGCAAAAAACGATTGACTTAAATCATAGAAAGTGTTAAAAAATACCGGAGCAATATTTTATAAATTTAAAGGGAGAAAAGATGCATAAAATTATAATTGTGGGATATCTACTTACGGCACTATCGGTGGCTGAAGCAGGAATAATTACCAGTCATACCTTTTTCTCAGTACGTCCTTATTTCCAGTCGGCAATGCCTGAAAGAGTTTCCCTTTTTAGAAATGATCTCTTAGACGAAGGTGAAGGCTTAGGCGGTGCTTTCGAAGTTGTTACCTATGGGGGACAACTAACGGAAGAAGGATCTCAAAAACTCTCACGTTTTTTCTTACCACCTGGCTGCAATTTAGGATGCCTCAATGTAAAGGAATTTAATCCTGTTCTTGAAGCAAATCCTGCTAATACTGATGATGGTAATCCAGCTAAAGATATCGAAGCTCGTCATTTTAACATACGAACAGTAAATGAAACCTTTGCAAGCAGAATCTGCATAGTACCTTTTCAAAATAGAATAGGAATAGGCTTTTGTTATAAACAAACATTGAGCCATAAATATGACGGTTCTACTGGCTTTTGGTTCGAAGGATCATTACCAATCGAGCGCGTAGAAAACTTTGTTAAGTTAACCGAAACAATCTCCAATGATGGTGGCGGTCCTCGCAATGAGCTTGGCTTAGATAATAGTCCTCGTGTAGGAAATATGAAAGAGGCATTCGCTCAATGTTCATGGATGTTTGGAAGAATTCCTTGCAAGAAGTTACGAAAATGGGGAGTGGCAGATATAGAACTAAAAATAGGCTATAACTCTTTTTCCTGTGAAACGTATAGCATAAACTCTTATGTAGGACTTATTATCCCAACAGGAACCCGTATACGTGGAAGAGAACTATTTGAACCGGTTGTAGGAAACAATCACCATTTTGGGCTTAACTTTGGAAATGCTTTCGCTTTTGAAATATTTAAATATGGAAGACATGCTGTTCAAATGTTCGTAGCAAGTGACACGCGCTATCTTATAAGCAACTACCAAGTCCGTTCATTTGATTATAACGGAAAGCCGTGGGGCAGATATATGGAAAGCTATAGATCGTCTGAAGAAGCTTCTACTGCCGCAGCAAACAGAGACGTAAATAGTGGAACAAGTGGAATAAATCTTTCTACTCGATGCGTTCGAGTTAGCCCCAACCTATCGTCAACAATTAACACTGGATTTCAACTCACCCGTCAATGCGAAGCATCGTGCTGGATGCTTGAAGCAGGATATAACTTTTTTGCACGGCAAGCAGAACATATCGAGTTAGAATGCAGCAATACTATAAATAATTCTGCATTTAAAGGGATAAACGGATCAGGAACAACAACCGTTGCACGTACTATAAAAAACAATTTTGAAAATTCGGTTTTTACACTTGAACAACGATATGCCGCAAAATCTAATTGCGATATCGATCTTGAGTCTGCATCGCACCCTGCAACTATATCCAATACCGTATATGCAACCCTTGGTTACCGCTGGGATAATGAATGTCCTTACTTTGTAGCGTTAGGTGGATCATATGAATTTACTGTTTCTAAGATCAATTCTCCCCTTGATCGATGGATTGTCTGGGGTAAACTAGGATTTACTTTCTAAAAACATCTGTAAAACATACAAAGAGCGGAGAGTGGTCTCAGCTCTTTGTGTGTAAGACTTTTAAAACATATCATTTTATTGGCTTTCATCATCCTTTAAACATACACACAACGTTTTATTCTTTATAAAAAGAGACCATATATATTTTCTCCCGTCAACTGAAGAAGAGAAAAATTCTTGATTATCTTCATTAAAGCTTGCTGAACAGACCGAAGCAGTGTGCTTAATTGAGAACAGTTGTTTGCCATCTTCAACGCGCCACAGGCGAAGTGTGCAATCATCTGAACCAGTAAGAACAAGGGAATTAGAAGAATCTATTCCTACCACATTGACTGCGCGAGAATGGCCTTCAAAGCACGCTCTTTCTTCACCATCTACGACATCCCAAAGCCGTGCAGTACAATCCCTTGATCCTGTCAGAAGCATTTCAGAATCAGAACTAAATACCGCTGTAGTAATAAAATCTATATGACCAAATAAGAGCACTTTAATTGCTGAAGTATTATAAGACTCAACATCCTCATTATCCATAACATCTGATAGCCATAGAGGCCCACATTGTGATGCAGCACATATTTTTTTACCATTAGGACTAACCCAAAGGTAAGCAATAAAAGGCTTCTCATTAGGGAAAAAATTAACAGTGTCCCTGTACATCCCTTGAATACATAAGGTCATTCCTAAAACAATTATAATCAATGGAAAATATAATCGTTGTATACTGCTCTTCATATCAATTCCTTATGTACTTTGTTTGTATAATAACTATCAATTTCGCAAATTGATATTCAGATAAGCATAGTTTATTTTTTTCAAACTGCAACTTATTTTTCAATAACAATATAAAAGCCCCACCCTCAGACTACTACTACTTTTACAACGATGTAATGATAAAATTCAATTCAGCCCTTGCACACTGCTTTTTGCCCCTGGTAGGTACTTACAATTATTTGCTAAAAAATCTCTGTAAAAGTAACGACTATCTATTTCACTTTGTAAAAATCAGACCTGTCGTCACCCTTCCGTTCTTATAAGCTCTACAAAAACGAGAGAGCATTTTACATCATAGTCCACTCTGCATCCTATAACTCTAAAGACATCCTCACCACTAATTGTCCAGTTAGACACACTTACTGTAATATAATTACTATTGACAAATTAAATAAAATATATAAAATACATAATATAACATAGATATAAACAAATAAAATCAGAGTGAACTATGAATAAGAAATTTACACCTACAGGACTATTTGCTTTGTTAAGCATCTTTACAATAACAATGCCCTTATGTGGCATGTATAACAACAATCGATCGGCCACGAGCGCTAAAACAAATACCGGCAAAAATCCTCTCTTAACCCCGGTAGTCAATAAAAAGAATCAAAATCCCCTTATCGTACCTCAAAAAACAACACCTGTAATAAACATCTCTGCAAATACACAGCTTATCAAACCAACATCCGTGCCTGTCAACAGCAAGTTTCAGAATAGAGCTCCGGTAAAAAACGTCCTTTTAACTCCAACATCTGGAAAAAACGGTACTCATCGTAGCGCTAAGACACAGCCGTCACCACGGAACAATCTTCTTTTAACTCCAAAAGCGACGTTACATACAATCCCACCCCTACAAACATCGTATACTGTCGCTCTGCCGATACAAACAGTGACCTATTCGCATAATGCTCTTTTAATGGATCAATCTCAGTCTCCGTACCACCACAATAGTCACCTTTTAAGACACTCCGTATCCTCTTATCCTCAAAGCACCAACGTTCTTGTCGATACCATTAAAAAGAACCCTCATACCTATTATAGTTCACCCTTAAGAACTACAGTCAATACTCCTTTTTCTTACACCTATAACCAAAGTTCTCCACTGCATAGTCCCTTACATTACCAGACTAATAATCACAAAAATGTAGATCAATCGACTCATAATAAACCTAGATATTCTAACACAGGCTTCGGTACTAACCAGACTCACTCTAACATGCATAAAAAGCCTTTTGTAATAACATCTGATTTACCCAGTAACCGGACAACTACAAATGAAAAATCTTTTGTAATAAATGATCAAACAAACAATAATAAACCTATCTCTTTGAACAACAACTCCGATACTAACCAAGCACCGATTCAAACTCAATCTTCGATAGACACCTTGGATTTATTCAACCTCTGCTGGTCATTACAAACATCGTTCAACCGAGATAGTAATAATGACAATTCAGCTATAACATCAGATCAACCAGGTAACCAAAAATCTACTTCTTTGAACCATTGCGGTGGCATTAATCAGAACAAAACAACTGATCAATCATCACTTTCAACATCTAATGTAACATCAACTCACCATACGAATAACAAAAAACTTGTAGTGATTACAGATCAAACCATCAACACTAAACCTATTTCCTTTAACTCTAGCTTTAGTACTAATCAGCATAAAACTACTGACTCATCAACACTATCAACATCTAATGTATTATCAACTAACAATACTGATAACAAAAAACCTTTAGTGAATACAGATCAAACTATCAACACTAAACCTAGTTCTTTTGACTCTAGCTTTAGTAGTAATCAGCATAAAACTACTAACTCATCATCACTATCAACATCTAATGTATTATCAACTAACAATACTGATAACAAAAAACCTTTAGTGATTACAGATCAAACCATCAACACTAAACCTATTTCCTTGGACTCTAGCGTTAGTACTAATCAGAACAACACTACTCACTCATCATTATCGACATCTAAAGCAACATCGACTAACAAAACGAGTAACGAAAAACCTGTAGTGATTACCGACCAAACCATCAACAGTAAATCTATTTCCTTTGACTCTAGCTTTAATACTAATCAGCATAAAACTACTAACTCATCATCACTATCAACATCTAATGTATTATCAACTAACAATACTGATAACAAAAAACCTTTAGTGAATACAGATCAAACTATCAACACTAAACCTAGTTCTTTTGACTCTAGCTTTAGTACTAATCAGAACCACACTACTACTCACTCATCAGTATCGACATCTAAAGCAACATCGACTAACAAA